>CAYJUW010000009.1:18968-23082 GCA_964373495.1 uncultured Candidatus Saccharibacteria bacterium
CATCACCTTAATGGCGCAGCGAAGCCGCAGAGCCAGTCAACCGAGGGGGCGCGAACGGTCTGAATACGACCAGAGGCTCTTGGACGTGCGCCGCGTGGCGCGGGTGGTCGCCGGCGGGCGGCGGTTCAGCTTCCGCGTGGCCGTCGTCATCGGCAATCGGAAGGGTTTGGTCGGCGTGGGCGTGGCCAAGGGTCCGGATGTGGCCGTGGCCACCGAGAAGGCCGCGGCCCGCGCCAAGAAGCGCCTCATCACCGTGCCGGTCACGCCGTCCCGTTCCATCGCCCACGAAGTTAGGGCCAAGTTCTCCGCGGCCCGGGTGCTGCTCCGGCCGCGGCCGGCCGGTTCGGGGATCGTGGCTGGCGGCGCAGTGCGGGCCGTCGTGGAGCTCGCTGGCATTGCCAATATTTCTTCTAAAATTCTTTCCCGGACGTCGAACAAGCTGACCAACGCCATGGCCGCCCTCGAGGCGCTCAGGCAATTGAAATTCGAAGCACGAAATCAGAAATCCGAAACAAACCCCAATGCGTCAAATCCCAAATAATAAACGCGTTTTGGATTTAGAATTTAGAATTTCGAATTTGTTTCGAATTTCGAGTTTCGGATTTAGGATTTCACGAACGCGGGTTTGGTAAAGTCATCCAATATGCAGCTGCACCAGCTAAAGCCCAAAACTCGACCGAAGAGGGGAAAGCGGGTGGGTCGCGGCGACAAGACCGCTGGCCGCGGGACCAAAGGCCAGAAGGCGCGTGCCGGAGCCAAGATCCGGCCGGCCATCCGCGACATCATAAAGAAACTGCCCAAGCAGCGCGGCTATCGCTTCCATTCCTTCCGGCCCCGGCCGGTGGCGGTGGACCTCACCCGGATCGCCGAGCGCTTCTCAAACGGCCATACGGTTGATCTGTCCTCGTTGCTCGCCCGGGGCCTCATCCGTAGAATGAAGGGGCGGATGCCTATGGTGAAAGTTTTGGGATCGCGGCCGATCCAGAAGCGGCTCACGTTCCGTGGGCTCGAATTCTCGGCAGCGGCTCGGGCGAGAGTCCAAGAAGCCGGCGGCACCGTCCAATAAATTTTCTCTAATCCATCTCGAATGCAACCGAATATAATCTCGAATACTCGAGAATCATTCGGGGGAATTCGTGGATAATTCGGGAAATCATTATGGTCGAGAAGCTCCTCCTGGTCTTTAAACTCCCGGATCTCCGTAAGAAGATCCTTTTCGTTTTGGGGATTCTGGTCGTTTTCCGCCTCATCGCCGTCATTCCCGTGCCCGGGGCGGATCCGGCGCGCCTGAAGGAGTTCCTGGGCGGAAACCAGTTCTTCGGGCTCCTGAACGTCTTCTCCGGCGGCGTCTTGGAGAATCTCTCCATCGTCATGCTCGGCGTGGGCCCGTACATCACGGCCTCGATCATTATGCAGCTGCTGACCATGATTTTCCCCCGCCTGAAGGAGATGTACCAAGAGGAGGGCGAGGCCGGTCGGTCTCGCTTCAACCAGTACGCCCGCCTCCTGACCGTGCCCTTAGCGCTCCTGCAGTCCTACGGCCTGCTGATTATCCTCATCCGCCAGCAGATTCTGCCCGCCCTCGACCCCTTCGGCTACCTGACCAGCATGGTTACGGTCACCGCCGGGACGCTCTTTCTCATGTGGCTGGGCGAGCTCATCTCCGAGAAGAACGTCGGCAACGGCATCTCGCTCCTGATTTTCGCCGGCATCGTCTCGCGCCTGCCGACGGATCTCCGGGCGGCTATCCTCACCTTCGACCCGGCCCAGATTCCGGCCTATCTCGCCTTTTTGGCGATGAGCGTCGTGGTTATCGCCGGCGTGGTCATTATCTCCGAGGGGCAGCGGAATATCCCGGTGTCCTACGCCAAGCGCATCCGCGGCAACCGCGTTTTCGGCGGCGTTTCCACCCATCTGCCGCTCCGGGTCAATCAGGCCGGCGTCATTCCCATCATCTTTGCCATTTCGGTCATCCTCTTCCCCGGTCTCATCGGCAACTTTCTGGCCACCGTGCCGAACGCCACGGTCCAGGCCGTTTCGCACTTCCTGATTCAGCTTCTGAATAACCAGTGGCTCTACGGCGGGCTGTACTTCCTCCTGGTCTTCCTCTTCACCTACTTTTATACCGCCGTGACCTTCGATCCCCAGGCCATTGCCGCGAATATCCAAAAGTCCGGCGGCTTCATCCTGGGGCTCCGGCCCGGCCGGCCGACCGCCGAATTCCTCTACCGGATTTTAAACCGCATCACCCTCTTCGGGGCGCTCTTCTTGGGCGGCATTGCCGTCCTGCCGCTTGCGGTGCAGGCCGGATTCGGCATTCGGGCCCTGACCATCGGCGGCACCTCGCTCCTGATCGTGGTCTCGGTCGTTCTCGAGACGCTCAAGCAAATTAATTCTCAGCTCGTCATGCATGAATATGAGTAGGGGCGCTTCCCGCTCGGCGCACACGATCATTTTCCTCGGTGTGTCCGGCTCCGGCAAGGACACCCAAGCCGAGTTCCTGCTTCGGGCGTGGGGGCGACGAGGGAGCGCCATTAGCACGGGTGATGGGCTCCGCCGCATTGCCCGGAGGCCGGGTCGCGTTGGTCGGTACGTGAAGCGCGTGCTCGATCGCGGCGGCCTGATGCCGGCGTGGGGGCCGGCGCATATCTGGCTTTCGGCGTTCATCGAGCGCCTCGGCGGCGACGAACACATTGTCTTCACCGGCGCTCCGCGGCGCATTGAGGAGGCGGCCATGCTCGATGGGTTCATGCGGGATATCGGCCGGCCGCTGCCTCGGGCGATCTACCTTGCGGTGCCGGATCGCGTCGCGCGGGGCCGGCTCTTCTCCCGGGGGCGCGCTGATGATACGGCGCGGGCCATTCAGAGGCGGATCAATTTTTTCAACGTCCATGTGTCCAAAGTCATTCGCTACTACCGGCGCCGCCGGCGCCTGATCGAGATCAACGGCAATCAGGATGTCCGGGCGGTGCGGCGCGACATCCGAAAGGCATTGCAGCTCTAACGTATGAGATTTTCAGCGTTCCTTCCGCGTACTCATCAGCGTAGGATCAGCGCTGATGCCACGCTGATGAGTACGCTGATCTGACGCTGACGAAGTGGTAGTAAAAGCACAGCAGGAGTTAGAGACCCTCCGCGGATGCGGCCGGCGCCTGGCCGCCGTGCTCGGCGAGGTTGTCCAGGCGGTCCGGCCGGGCATGAGTACCGGCGAGCTCAATCAGCTCGCCCTGCGACTCATCCGCGAGGAGGGCGGGGAGCCGGTATTCAAGGGCTACCGGGCCGAAGGCCGCGGCCGGCCCTACCCGGCCGCAATCTGCACTTCGGTGAATGACGAAGTGGTGCATGCCATCCCCAGGCAAGATCGGGTGCTCGCTTCCGGCGACGTGTTAGGCCTGGATATCGGCATGCGCTGGCCCGCCTCCGCTGAAGCTACGGCGGGCAAGCCGGCTGGACTCATTACGGACATGGCCGTCACCGTTGCGGTCGGCAAAGTTTCCGCCCAAGCCGAGCGGCTTATCACGGTGACCCGCGAAGCGCTCGAGCAGGGGATTCGGGCCATCCGGCCGGGCATCACCCTCGGGGATCTGGGCGCTACTATCCAGCGGCGCATCGAGGCCAATGGATTTTCCGTTGTCCGCGATCTTGTCGGGCACGGCGTGGGTCGGCGTCTCCACGAGGATCCGTACGTGCCGAACTACGGGAAGCCGGGTCAGGGCATCAAAATCGTTGAGGGCATGGTGCTGGCCATCGAGCCCATGGCCACGGCCGGCAACCCGGGGGTGAAGCTCGATCCGGACGGCTGGACCTGGCGCACCAAAGACGGCAGCTTGGCTGCCCATTTTGAACATACGGTCGTCGTCACGGGAGACGGAGCAGAGGTATTAACGAGAGCTGATTAAGCGAATTAAGCGAGTTAAGCTTGCGCTACGCATTGCCACTGTTGCTTAATTCACTTAATTTATCCCGCAACTTCCGCGAACGAAGTGAGCGCTGAAGTTGCGAGGATCCCGTACCTCCCGAACTGATGACTCGGAACTCACAGAAGTCCCTCTCGCGGAAGTGCGGGATCGCGCATTCTAACCCCGCTTCGTTCGGGATGGCGCGGTGACTTAAC
>CAYJUW010000010.1:0-22187 GCA_964373495.1 uncultured Candidatus Saccharibacteria bacterium
CCTGTTGGGGCGGCCCCGGCCGTCTACCCGCCGCTCGGGAAGGGAGAGAAACTCTCTCCTTTGGTAGGCATGGTAGGCAACACGAACGGATAGGCCGCCCCGTTCGAAGTTTCACTACCGGGTATGGCGTCTTACGTATAACGGGGTTCGCAAGATTTTATGCCATTTTGAATGGCCGAGATATGCCGTAGATATGTCCGAGAGACAATATTTGTCGCATAGAATATAGATTTTTTATATCCGAGAGATGTCCGAGAAGCGCTGGCAACAATCCAGCGCTTTTAAATCATGCCGATACCAAGCCAGAGCCGGCCTAGCCATACCTCGGCGTTATCCACAAGGTCGCGCCTTCCTCGCTTGGGATGGGCTATAATAAAAAATGCCGGCCCTGGCCCGGGCCGTGCGCTCCCATCCGGAATGCCTGTGCTATCCTCGCAATTTTTTCGTTATCCAGTTATCCACAATACTACTTTGCCCGCGCCGACGCGGGGTCTATAATGATAAGGCAATGGAGAAATAGGCATGGTTTGAAGCTTTTGGCGCATATATCAGGAGTGGGCTTTTGATTTGCGCGTTTTGCGCGTAAAGAGCAATCCATCACGTTCTCGAAATAGTCAAGTTGTAATCCGAATCCCAGATTGGTACGCTCAATGATTGTCCGTTGCGATTTGGGACCCGGATTAGAACGGATGCCGCTGTCTGACCGCCCAGAACTTTGACAACCAAGCGATTCCTGAACGCATTTCGTAACTTTGTATCTCGTAATACCATTGTTGACGGCCGAAGGGTTTCGGGCGAGGTCGAGCACGCATTTCGCTCCGGCTCCTCGGTTGTCATGCGTACATCTTCTGTCGTTATCCACCTATTAACCCTTCATCGCCGCTCGCTGCATGTTTTCTCCGCGCTTTCCATAACGCGTGGAGAACGCGTCGAAGCAGTTGGAGGCGATGAATTCCGTGTTCCGCGGGGCATGCCCAAGGCAGGCCCGGCGGAACGCAACTAACGTCTAATCTTCACTCTATGCGCACATTCATTCCTTCGGGCGGTACCGTGACGCGAGTCATCGTATCGCTCTCCACCGCCGTCATGCTCTCCGGGGCCGGCGTGGTGGTGCCGCTCGTGGCCAGCGCGGATCATACGGCGATCCACACCCTCGAACAGCAGATCACCGCGCTGATGGACCAATTGAACGCCCTGAAAGCGCAGCAGGCGGGGCCAACAGGCAAATGCGCCTTTGCCCGCAGTCTCTCCCAAGGGGTCAGCGGAGACGATGTCAAATGCCTGCAGCAGTATCTGAATTCAAGCGGCTATCAGGTAGCCGCGTCAGGCGCCGGTTCGCCCGGCAATGAGACGATATACTTCGGTTCTCTGACCAAAGCCGCGGTGGCCAAGTGGCAGGCCGCCAAGGGCGTGTCTCCGGCCGCCGGGTACTTCGGCCCGATTTCGCGCGCCAAGTACGATTCCCTCGTGGCCGCGACGCCGACGCCGACTCCTCCGCCGCCGGGCGTTCCGCCGCCTGCGGCTCCGCCCGGAAGCGGGCTGGCCGTTGCCGCGGCCACCCAGCCGGGCGACTCGCTGGCTCCGCTGAACGCCTCGCGGGTTCCGGCCACCAAATTCACCCTCACCGCCGCATCTGACGGCGACGTGAAGGTGAACACGGTTACGGTCGAGCGCCAAGGCCTGGCCACGGATGCCGCCTTTGCCAGCGTCGTCCTCCTTGATGAGGACGGCTTGCAGATCGGCCTGTCCAAGACCCTGAACGCCAATCACCAGGCGATCTTGAACGAACCCATCACCGTGAAGGCCGGCACTTCGCGCACCTTTACCATTGCCTTCAACCGTCCGTCGGCTGCGGGCAACGCCGAGTCGGGCAACATCGGCAAGCTCGCTCTGGTTGCCGTAGACGCCGGCGCTTCGGCGGTTTCCGGCTCGCTCCCGATTGTTGGCAGCCCGATCACCATGAACGGGTCGCTGACCATCGGTTCAATGACGCTCACCCGCGGGGTGAACGACCCCGGCTCCGGCCAGACCAAGGAGATCGGCACCAAGGGCTACATCTTCACCGCCATTCGCATGACCGCCGGTTCGGCCGAAGACCTCTCCCTGAAGTGGATAAGCTTCAACCAGTCCGGATCGGCCGCGGCCACCGACTTGAAGAACGTGGTCATGAACGTTGACGGCACGGACTACCCGACGACCATCTCCTCGGACGGCAAGTACTACACCGCCAAGTTCGGCGACGGCCTCCTCATCACCAAGGGCAACACCAAGGAGGTCTATGTGAAGGGCGACATCGAGTCCGGTTCCAACCGCGGGGTTGACTTCGACCTCTACCGCTACACCGACATCTACGCCGTCGGCAAGCAGTTCGCCTTCGGGGTAACGCCCTCGGCCACGGATTCGGGCGACTCCTCCACCGATGACGACGGCACCTTCCAGGCCACCAACCCGACCTGGGACGCCTACGAGGCGACCATCGGCGCCGGGACCCTCACCGTATCCAAGTCCACGGCCGTTGCGGCCCAGAATGTTGCCACCAACCTCTCCGACCAGCCGTTGGGCGCCTTCGATGTTGATGTCCGCGGCGAGCCGGTCACGGTGGCCAGCATGGTTATCCGCGTGTCCTCCAACCGCAACGACTCAAGCGTAACCGAGGCCGACTACACCCAGGTGGCCCTCTACGACAACACCACCGGCAAGGTGGTGGCCGGGCCGCTTGACGGCTCGGGCACGGCCGACGGCCAGATGATCTTCACCTTCACCGATTCGGTCACCTTCCCGGTTGAGAAGCGGGCCTATGTCCTGAAGGGCAAGCTCTCCACCGACTTTGACACCGACACTCTGGTCTCGGCATCCACGACGCCGGGTTCTGACTGGACCTCGGTGACCGGCGCGATCTCCGGCGCCTCCATCACCCCGACGCCGTCTACCGTGGTCATCGGCAACAACTACACGGTCAAGACCGCCACGACCACGGTCACCATCTCCAACGACCCGCAGACGCAAAACGTCGTGGCCGGATCAACCGGCTTCACCTTCGCCAATATCCTCTTCGACGCCACGGCCTCGGGCGAGGACGTGCGCTTCACCTCGGCCCAGTTCAACTACCAGGCCTCCACGGCCACGGATGCCAAGAACTGCGCCCTCTTTGACGGCACGAACCAGTTGAACAACGGCTCCAACGTCAGGAACCCCTCGGCCAGCGGGAATCAGACCTTCACCTTGGATAAGAACCTGACCATTCCCAAAGGCACGATCAAGTCACTGGCCCTGAAGTGCGATGTGACCGGCAATGCCTCGGCCAACCGCTTCATCCAGTGGTCGCTCGCCGGATCCGAGACCTTCGGCGCGACCGGCCTTACCTCCGGCAACAGCTTTACGCCGAACTTTGCCTCCTCCTCGGTGACGAATAAGATGCAGATTGTGACCGGCGGGACGCTGGCCGTTACCCTTGACGCCTCCTCGCCCTCGGTGCGCCTGGCTTCAGCCAATCAGGAGGTCACCCTCGCGGCGATCAAGCTCACCGGCACGAACGAGGCCCTGGATATCAAGCAGTTGACCATCCAGCTCTCCAACACCGGCTCCAACACTCCGCAGGACTTGAAGTCAAGCCCGACCGGCGTGACCCTGTGGGACGGCGCAACCAAAGTCGGCGAGGCCTTCTTCACCTCCACGGACTTTGCCACCGCGACCATCTCCGGGCTCATCGTTCCCAAGGACGGCGACAAGACGGTGACCATCAAGGGCACGATCAACGATATCGGCACCACCAAGCCCGCCCGCACCGGCCACCTCGTAACCGTTGACTGGGATCAGGGCGGCGGCGCGGACAACACCAATTCCGGCTCCTATGCCGTGGGGGTGCAGTCCTCGACCAACGTCTACACCGCGCGGGGCGACTCGGATACGGCCTCGGCCGGCGTTCGGATCGTCCGCGGCTACCCGACGGTGAACACCGCCAACACCCTGCCCTCCACGGTGCTTGATGACGGCGAGCGGGAGCTCTACCGCTTCTCGGTTTCGGCTCCGGCCGGATCGAACGGTATTGGGCTCTACAAGTTCGGGTTCAACATCGCCACCACGAACCTGAATCTCAACATCACGTCGCTCCGGGTGTATGGCTACAGTGGTTCGTTCACCGGGACGCCGGCCTACGGCATAGACGGCCAGCTGAACAACGGCTCGACCTTCTACACCTCGGATAACGGCAATGATGGCGTGGCCTCGGTAAAGGCCACCACGTCGGACTACTACATCTACTTCAATCCGGCCAACCCGACCACGGCCACGCAGGAGGCCATTCAGATCCCGGCCAACGACACCCGCTACTTCGTGCTCAAAGGCTCGATTGCGGGCAGCGGCTCGGGCAAGTCCGTGACCACCCGGCTCTTGGGTGACACGACCTTCGTTGACTGGGCCACGGGCGACGACCAAGGGCTCTCTACGTACGGCTGGGCCAGGAGTGCTGATGGAGTAGACCTCGGCAAGCACAACGCCGGCGGATCCAACGGCTTTGTCTCGAGTAACAACCGCTTCATCTGGTCGGACAACGCCACGACCTCATCGGGCGTCGGCGCTCCTGACTGGTTCAACGGCGCCATCGTGCCCGGCCTGCCCTCCGGCGGCGGCAACAGCCAAGGCCTGACCAAGTAACCTCGCATCCTTGTAGCGAGGCCCCGTACTGCAACATAAGTTGTAGTACGGGGTGAGGCCCCAGTATGCCAACCCTCTGTTGGAAATCTGGTAACGCCAACCCCCTCGTTTCGATCGAAACGAGGGGGTTTGTCGTTGGCGATGATCCTCCGCGCAGCAGAGCTGCGCGGTATCCCATGGAACTTCTCGACTCGTCCCGCTTCCAGCGGGACTCGCTCGAAGAATACCTGTAGTGAGCCGTGTCGAACTATTGTTCGAGCTTGCCCCGTTAGAAATTTCATTTCTAACGGGGCTGGTCGAGAACATGCTAACCGCAGAGCAAGCTGGCGCGGAATAACCAGGTTCAAGATCGCGCATACCCAGCGGCCTTGGCGGATGGCTCGTGCGTGCTATACTGTAGCGCGTATGACCGGCATCAGTCCGTTCGCCAAGATCGTACTCGGCATTGCGTCGTTTTTTGTTTTGGCCGCGATGGGCGTCGGGGTGTGGTATCTTGAGCGCCGCGGGCCATCGGCTCCACCGCCGCCGCTCCCGCTCGCTCCCATCGGGACGAGCACGGCGCCTGTGGTGAGCCGGGTCGAGCCATCGGTCCCGGCGCCGGAAAAGTCCGGCGCAACCGAGGCCAAGCCGCCCATCATCGCGGTGCCAAAGTACCTCGGCCGGCCGGTTGGAGAACTTGCCGCGGATCAGGCCGTGGTATCCAAAATTCCGGCCGAGGTCTATGAGACGTCAAAAAAACAGCTTGCCGAACTGGCCGCCGCCATTGCCAAGAATCCCGGCGACACCGATCTTTGGATGCAGGTTGCGGGGATTCGCCACTTCTACCATGACTATCTTGGCGAGCGGGATATCTATGAGTACCTAAACCAGTTCGCGCCGTTCCTGTCGGTCCCGTTCTATAACCTCGCTAACCTCTACGGCTATTACCTGAAGGAGCCGCACAAGGCCATCCCGAAGTATCAGTCCGCACTTGCCGCCGAGCCCTCAAACGAGAGCTTCTATACCGGATTTGCCGATTTCTACCGCGAAGTGCTCGGCGATCTCCCGGCCGCCGAGCGCGTATTGCTTGCAGGCGCGGCCAAACTGCCGACCGAGCCGAACCTCTACCTCTCGCTGGCCACGGTCTACCGGGCCAAGGGCGATGTCCCGCGGGCTGTTGCCAGCTATGAGCGGGCGTTGGCCACCGGCCGCATGGCCGAGCAGCAGTCCGCGGCAATCGCGGCGGAAATTGCACGGCTGAAGGAATTGGAGGCCAAGTAAGACGCAAGCGGCTGCGCAAAAATAGACGCCCCGTTGCGTCTATCGTTGCGCCGTTCGATTGCGTTTTATGTTGCTTCTAGGGCGAGTAGGTGAACGCGGTTTCGCCCGGCTTTTGCTTGATGACCGAATCGCCGCCGGTGTTGTTGTCAAAGGAATCCACGCCGATGCGGTAGCTCTTGCCTTTCACGAAGGGATAGCTCCCTGAATTAGGGAACGACACTTGGACCTGCGAACTCTGGGTGTTTGAGGTGTACGAGCTCTCCCATACCGCGGCGGCGCCATCGAAGATCGTGTAGCGATAGTATAAGCTCGGGTCGAAATTGGTGAGGCGCATGGTCAGGGGGAAGATTGAGACGGTGTTATTCAAGACCGCTTGATTCGATGGGCCCTGGTAAAGATCGGCGAAGTTCGTCCGGGCCTGGAGGGTCAGGAGCCGCGGCGGCGAGGTAAAGCCCTCCGCGCCGCCATCGCCGGATGCGGCGACGGAAACGGTATAAGTGCCTTCGGGGTTGGCCGCAAAGTCAAAGGGCTTTTGCCATTCCCAGCCGCTGAGGCCTATGCGCTTGAGCGCAGCACCGTCGGGGAACGTTTTGGTCTCCGCCACGTTGATCAGATCGTAGGGTCCAAAGGTGGTATCCTGGTTCTCGCCCGGGCGGCGGAGGCGGATGACATAGCCGCGGGTTTTTGAGGTGGAGTCGTGCGTAAAGGTTGTCCTAATGGAATCCTGGCTCCACACCGCGCGATTCAGCGTTGGCTGGCCAAGCTCGGCCGGGGTTGGCGGCGGTGCGGCCGGAGGCGCTGGCGGAGCCGGCGGCGGCGGCGCGGGTGCTTGCGGAGCCGGCGGCGGGGGTGTTGGCGCCGGCGGTGGTTCGGCCCGGCTCACCACGGGCGGAGCCGGCGGCGGAGCCTGGGCCAGGAGTAATTCGTTCAGCTTGGCGCGGGTCTTGGGGCCGACAATGCCCACGGTCTCAATGTTGTATTTGGCCTGGAAGCGCTTGAGCGCGGCTTCGGTGAGGGAGCCGAAATAGCCGGTGGCCAGCCCCTCCGGGTATATGCCGGGGATAGATTTCAAAAACTCTTGCAGCCGCGTTACGGCTTCACCCCGCGAACCCCGGCGGAGCGTCTGGGAGAACCCGACGCCCGCGACGCGCTCGGCCGGCAGCTCGATCGTGCCGGTACCAATCGCCGTCGGTGTCTGCGTTTTGAGCGCGTCGAGCTTAGCTTGGAGTTCATGGATCTGCTGCTCGAGGGTGTGGATCGCCGTATGGTCCGCCGCAGCCGAAAGCGGCATGACCGCCGTCGCCGCGGCGGCGAGCGCCAGGAGGATGAGGGGAGTAGGGAATTTCATGCAATAAGTATATCCCTCCTCTCGCCTGCTGGCTAGCCCCGCCGCCGCGCGGTGAAAAGTTCGTGTACCCGATTTTGTTTCTGGCGCGCCCGCGCAGACCCTCGGAGCGGTTCCTCCACCATGGATCCCATCGACATTGCCGCGGCGGCAATTCCGGTTGGGGCGTTTCTTTGGGGCATTCTGGCGCCCTTGGCAGCGAGAATTCAATTCCGCCGCGCATTTCCACCACGCATTAATGTCTATTGTCCGATCGGCCAATTGAGTTTAACATCACGGTATGCCTATTGCCCGGAGGTACGCGCGGGTCGTTCCGCGCCCCGCGGCCAGACCTACGCTGGCGCGGCTGATTCTCGAGAAAATCGGCGAGGCCGGCGAAGTGCTCCTCGACAGCTTTTTCCCGGCCAAGTACCCCGAGGCGCGGCTGTGGCGTACGTTCCTGGGGCTGGATCCGTCCTATGAGTTCAGACGGCCGACCTTTGCCGTGTTGCTCTCCCAATTGAAGTCGCAGGGTCTCGTGGAAAAAATCAGGAGGAAGAAAAGGTGGCGCTGGCGGCTTACGGCGCAAGGCCGTTCGACCCTCCGCGGGCCTGGCGCGGATCAGCTGCCGAGGCCGGACGGGCGGAAGCGCCTCGTCTGTTTCGATATCCCGGAGCGCGATCGCGCCAAGCGCCGGTGGCTGCGGGGCGAGCTCCTCGCCTGCGGCTACCGGCCGCTGCAGAAGAGCGTGTGGATCGGCGAGGCGCCGCTCCCGCAGGCCTTCATTGCCGAGCTCGACGTGTTGGAGCTCCGCGGCAAGGTGCATCTCCTGCGCGTGGAATCAGCGGGAAGCATGACCGAAGGATGAAATCGCTGCGCGAAGGTGGTGAACCAGAGGATAGACCATTAGATTAATTTTTATTGACCGATCGGACAATAGAGTTTAACGGTTCTGCACTGAACGCTTCGGCGCGTGGTTTTTCAGGTGCGCGGCGCGTGCTCTCGGGGAGCGCGCGATTCGTTGACGGTTCGCATCCGACTTTGTAGCATCGAAGCATGCCGGGGAACATAACGCGTGCGGCGCTTGCGTGCGGTATCGTCTTCCTGCCGCATGTTGTTTTTGCCGCGGTGGTCATCAATGAGATCTTCTTCGATCCGGCCGGATCAGATACCGGCCTGGAAAAAATTGAGCTCTATAACCCCGATGCGGCCACGGTGGACATGGGCGGCTGGGAGCTCTATCCGGATGGCATCGGCTACTTTACGTTCCCGGAGGGGTTCTCGCTGCCAGCGCAATCGTTTGTGGCCATCCACCTCCGCACCTCCGGCACCGATGATGCCGCCAACCGCTATCACGCGACCCCGAGTTCAAACATGGGTAACTCCTCAGGTTCGGTGGCGCTCTTCCGGCCCGGCGGCCGTGGGGCTGAGACCATCGTGGATTTTGTCCGCTACCATAAGCCGGACATCTCGCCGCCGCCGGCCGAGCGTAAGACATGGGAATCATCCGCTGTCGAAGCGGGATTATGGAGTGCCGGCGCGGTCGTGAACGTCTCATCGCTCACTGAGGGCTCAAGTATTGGGCTTGCGGCCGACGGCGTGCGCGGCGGCGCTGGCGCATGGCAGATATTTGCTGCCTCAACGCTCGGTGGCGCGAACGCTGGTCTGCCGGGTGCTCCGCCGCCCCCGCCTCCGGTTGCGAGCACTACGCCGTCCCCATCGGTCGGGGTTGGAGATGCCGGCCGCTCGCCGCCGCCCTCGCTCCGCGCCGATGCCGGGTCGGACGCCGCGGCCATAGCCGGGGCCATCGTTCTCTTTCGCGGCCAGGCATTCGGCTTAGACGACGAGCCCCTGACGAGCGCGCGATTCCTCTGGAACTTCGGGGATGGCTTGATGAAAGAGGGCAAGGCGCTGAACCATGTCTACTACTTCCCGGGTACCTACCGCGCCGAGCTTGCCGTATCGTCCGGCGAATTTACCGGCTCTGATTGGCGCACGATCATCGTGCGCGCGCCGGAGTTGAGCGTCAGCGAAGCCATGCCCGGCGAGGATGGTTTTGTCGAGCTGTACAATGCTTCGGCCGAGGCGGTTGATCTGGGCGGCATGCGTCTTACCGATCAGGCCCGCACCGTTTTTCCCATTCCTCCCGGCACGTTGATCGAGGCCGGAAGCGTTCTGGTGCTGGCCAATCGCATCACCGGGTTACATCCGTCTGCCTCGCTCGCGCTCCACGACGCCAGCACGCGCCTCCTGGACAGCGCCGTGTTCTCCGGCGCGCTCGGGCCCGGCGGGAGCTTCGAGCGCCGCGGTTCGGCCTTTGTTGCCGCGCCCGGATCAACGCCGGGTACGTTCTCTATAAAGGTTAGCGCTGCGGTTCCGGCTGCGGCGCCGAGGCAATCCTCGGCCAAACTGTCCGCGCCGCCGCCGGTCCAACCCGAGGAAACAATACTGCCGTCGGACGCGGCCGCGGCGGCTGGCGCGCTTCCGCTCCCAGCCCCGGCGGATCTGGTTCCCCCGGCGAACGCTCGAGCTGGCCGCCTCGGCGGCGCGGGCCCTGCGCCGCGGATTTTCCTTGCGGCCAGCATGATACTCGGCCTTATCGTCGCGGCGGCCTTGGTCGTGTTGAAGCGAAGCATGTCCGGCGGCGGTAGTACCTGACGTATGGAGGCCGGTAAGAAACCAGCCGTGTTCGTATTCACCACCGCCTACCATCCCTTCATCGGCGGCGCGGAGATCGCCGTTCAAGAAGTCGCAAAGCGTCTGAAAGGCGAATTTGATTTTTTTATTTTCACCGCGCGCCTCCGGCGCGATCTGCCGCGGCGGGAAGCGCGGCCCGAGGGGACAATCATCCGGGTTGGCGTAGGCGGCGCCGTTGACAAGTGGCTGTTTCTTCTCTGGGGCGTTCTCTCCGCTCTCGGCGAGCGCCGGCGGCTGCGTGGCCGGCGTACGCTCCTCTGGGGCATGGATATCTCGGCCGGCTCGGGGGTCGCCGCGGTGCTGAATTTTCTTATACCCAAGCCGCCGTTCGTCTTCACCGTTCAGTACGGCTACGGCGAAGAGCGCATCGAGCGCGGCAGGTTCGGCTTGATCAATAGGGGATTTCGCTTCATGCTCCGGCGGGCCGATGCCCTCACCGCCATCTCCACCTACCTTGCCGATATCGCTCGCCGCTACGGTTGTCGGAGACCGGTTGAGGTTATCCCGAACGGCGTTTCGGTGGAGCAGTTCCGGGCCGCAGCACGTCAGCGCAAAAATCAACCGGGCGCCACCGTGATTACCGTCGGCCGGCTCGTTCCGAAAAACGCTGTTGATACGCTGATCCGCGCCATTGCCGTGATCAAGCCGAATATCCCCGCCATCCGCTGCCATATTCTCGGCGACGGCCCGGAGCGCCAAGCGCTCGAAGCGCTGGCGTGTTCGCTTAAGGTCGAGTCGGCGATTCAATTCTTCGGCAGCGTGCCGTACGAAGCCGTGCCGCAGCGCCTGGCCGCGGCCGATGTCTTTGTCCGCGCCTCCCGTTCCGAGGGTATGGGCAACGCCTTTGTCGAGGCCCTGGCGGCAGGGCTGCCCATCATTGGCACGCCGGTCGGCGGGATCAACGACATTATCCGCGACGGCCAGACCGGGCTCTTTTGCCGCGTTGACGATCCGCGAGACCTTGCGCAAAAGATCGAGCGGCTCCTCAATGACCGGGAGCTGGCCGGCCGAATCGTCACACATGGGCAGGCCATGGTGGCGGAGCGCTTTTCGTGGGATTCGATCGCGCGTTCTTACGGCCAGACATTCGAGCGCCTGTTTGAACAGCCGTCCAGCCGCATCCTCATTGCCACCGGCATCTTCCCGCCGGACATCGGCGGGCCGGCGACGTATAGCCAGTTATTAGTTCGGGAACTTCCTAAGCGAAGTTTTGACGTTCACCTGCTCACCTACGCCGATGCCGCGGAATCAAGAATCAGGAATCAAGAATCAAGAGTTAGGCGGGTGTCGCGTGGACTGCCAAAAGGCATCAGACATGTTTGGTATTTTATTCAATGCTGGCGGTTCGGCCTGCGCGCTGGTATCATCTACGCCCAAGATACCGTTTCCGCCGGTCTCCCGGCTATGCTCGCCGCAAAACTCACCGCTCGGGCATTCGTTATCCGCGTGGCCGGGGATTACGCTTGGGAGCAGGGCGTGGAGCGCTTCGGTATCCGCAACTCTATTGACGATTTCCAGCGCCGGCGCGGCGGCCGGGCGGTGGAGATGCTGCGTTTTTTCCAGAGTTGGGTAGCGAAAGGCGCTTCGGCCGTGATTGTGCCCAGCCGCTACCTCGGCCGGATGGTAGAAGGTTGGGGCGTGAGTCCGGAGCGGATCCGCGTGATTTATAACGCAGTTGAAGCGTCAGCCCTCATGCCGCGCGCCGAGGCGCGCGCCTTGCTGGGCATACCTCCAGACGCTCCACTCGTCTTATCCAGCGGACGCCTTGTGCCGTGGAAGGGATTTCCGGCGCTCTTAGCCATAATGCCCGATCTTCTCACGCGGCACCCCGCGGCCAGGCTCGTCATTGCCGGCGACGGACCGGAGTATGGCGCCCTCTTGGGCGAAGCCGAGCGTTTGGGTATTATGCCGCCGCATTTTGAGCTTGCCGGCTGGATGCCGCGCGATGCACTCCGCCGCTACCTTGCCGCAGCCGACGTTTTTGTTCTTAACACCGCCTACGAGGGCTTTTCCCATCAGGTGCTGGAGTCCATGGCCGCCGGCCTGCCGGTTTTGACTACTCCGGCCGGCGGCAATGCCGAGCTGGTCGCTGACGGCGAAAATGGCCTCCTTTTCCCTTATAATGACCAAAGAGCGCTTTTGGATAAGCTATGCATGCTTCTTGAGGATGCCAAACTCCGCAGGCGTCTCGCCGCCGCGGGTCGGCGCACTGCGGCGCAGTTTTCGCCGGAACGGATGCTGGCCGAACTCATCTTCGCCTTATGAGTCCGCTTGACGCCGTTTACCGCCGCCATCATGCCGAGGAACGCGGCCGCGATTTCGCTCTTTTTCCCGAGGAGCGGGCGGTTTTCTTTCGCGCCAAAATCGGCCGAGGCAAAAGAGTTTTGGATCTGGGCTGCCGCGACTGCGCCCTGACGCGCCTTTTTGCCGAGGGCAACGAGATTATCGGCGTTGACGTGGATGCCGAGGCGCTGAAGCAATGCCGCGGCTGCGGCTTTGAAGCGCGCCAGCTGGATCTGAATGAGGAAGAGTGGCGCCTGGCCGAGGGGAGTTTTGACGCCGCGGTCTTGGGCGAGGTATTAGAGCACGTTTACTACCCCGAGCGTTTTCTGGAAAGGGTCCGGCGGCGGTTAAAGCCCGGCGGAATCCTGGTCGGCTCCGTACCCAACGCGTTCAGTTTAAAAAATCGCATCCGTCTGCTTCTCGGGCGGAAGCGGGGGACGCCGTTAGAGGATCCCACGCACATAAATCATTTCTCTTACCGCGAACTGGGGAAGTTGCTGGCCGCGGCCGGCTTCATTGCCGTGAGCGTAAAGCCGCTGGTGGTGAAGCGCTGGCTGCGTCCGGCGGCCGGACTTTTCCCGGGTCTGGTCGGATTTTCACTGCTGTTTTCGGCAGGAAAGCCGGAGCGTTGAACCATGCCCTACGACTACGAAAAATTTCTTGCCGCCAAGCTGGGTGAAATCGCTCGGGCCGATAGCGTGCTTGACATCGGCGGCGGGGATCGCTTCCAAAAAGACCTTTCGCGCTTCCGCGAGCTTTTCCGCCGCACCGACTACAAGACACTGGATGTTGAGCCGCGTTATCGTCCGGACATCTTGGCAAGCATCTATAAAATTCCTCTGGCCGGCGAGTCCGTCGGCGCGATTATCTGTAAATCGGTTCTGGAGCATCTGGAGGAGCCGGCCGCAGCCGTGGCCGAGATGCGGCGTATCCTTAAACCCGGCGGCAGGATTCTGGTTTATGTCCCCTTTATGTATCCGTATCACGCCCGGCCCGGGGTCTATGGCGACTACTTCCGCTTCTCTGAAGACGCGCTCCGCTACCTCTTCCGCGATTTCGCCAGCGTCGAGATTCAGAAAGTCGGCGGCTACTTCCGCGCGCTCATGTTCTTTTTGCCGTGGCAGCGCCGCCTGAAGGTCGTGCTCGAGCCCGTCGCCTACCTTCTCGACAAGCTCTTCCGGCGTGATCGGGGCAGCACCACGGCGGGGTATTACCTGTATGCCGTCAAGTAGTGGCTGAAATTCTCAATTTTCAAATCATAATTTTCAATCAATTTTCAGTGCGCCAATTTTCAAACGTCGTGTTTGAAAATTGAAAATTGAGAATTGAAAATTTTGCCATGCACGTTCTGATGCTCTCGATTGATGACCGCGCCTTTGAGGCGGGGCGCGAAGTGCGCGAGCGTCTCCAGGCCTACGGGCCGCTTTTTGGCTCGCTCCACGTTATCGTATTCACCCGCCGCGAGCGGCACGCGGCAGCCATCGCTCCGAACACCCGGCTCTATCCCGCGCCGGCGGCGTTCTCACCGTTTGCGTTCCTGGCGGCTTTCCGCCTCTCCCGCCGCATCCTCCGCGAGACCGGCCGCGATACCGTGGTCACCTCGCAGGATGCCTTTACGAATCTCGTCGCCTTTTTCCTGCGGCGGCGTTTCGGCGTTCCGGTAGAGATTCAAATCCACACCGATTTTCTGGCCCCGTCGTTCCGAAGCGAATCGTTCAAAAACCGCATTCGATATTTCCTCTACCGTTGGTCAGTGCGGCGGGCGGATTGCATCCGGGTGGTCTCCAAACGCATTGAGTGGTCGTTACTGTCCGCTATCCGCTCTCCGCTGCCCCCTATGGCGGTGTTGCCGGTTTTCGTCGGCGCCCGAAAGATTGCGAACACCGCGCCGGCGTTTGACCTGCGCCATAAGTACGCCGGCCGGAGGCCGCTCGTCCTCATGGTCGGCCGGCTGAACCGCGAAAAGAATTTCGGCCTGGCGTTACAGATAATCTCCGAGCTGGTCGAGGAGTTTCCGAAGCTGTTGTTGGTCATCGTCGGCGACGGCCCGGAACGGAAGAATCTTGAATCTGGGGTCATGAATCACGGGCTGATGGCGAATGTACGGATGGTTGGATGGCAGAACGATCTCGTCCCGTACTACCAGGGCGCCGACGCCCTCCTCGTGACCTCCCGCTACGAGGGCTACGGCCGCATGTTTATCGAGGCCGCGGCCGCGGGGTTGCCCATTGTTTCCACCGATGTCGGCATCATCGGCGAACTCCTGAAGCCGGAGGAGAGTGTTTTGACCTTTCGAACGCCGGATGAGGGCAGGGTTGCCCTTCGCCGCCTCCTCGGAGATCACGAGCTCCGCGTCCGCCTCCGCGAAAACGCGAGGCGCGCCGTCCTTGCACTGCCGGATCTCCCCGCGTACCTGGAGGCGTACCGTGCGGCGTTATTGGGTTGCCCGAAGCGATGAAGCAGTTTTTGATCCCCTTGGTCTCTCTGGTCTCATTCCCCGCAGTAGAAACGTCGTTTCGCTACGGGGCAGGCGCGCGAATAGGAGAATAGTTGCAAATTTTCGGTGGGTGTGGTATTAGTGCTTGCGGTGTTAGCGGCAAGGTCCTTTCATCTCATCCAAGGAGGCGACAATGGACAGGAAGCCAACGGTGGCGGAGATTCAGAGTTACCTTGATGAGCGAGATCCGCTCAGGCTCCGAGGAGCAGCGGTAACGGCAGTGGCAGAGCGAAACCACCTCATCTATCGCATCACAAAGGGGCGGCGATCGTATGCGCTCCGGATGATCAACCCCGAGTCTTACCGCAGGACTGAATGGATCAGCATGGCCAGGGAGTTTGACATCCTCCGAGTCATCGAGCCGACGGGGCTGGGACCAAAGGCGTACATGTTCATCCCGGATTTTGTCGACCCGCCGTTCCAGACCGGCGCTTTGATCCACGAGTTTATCACCGCCACCTGCTTCAACGACCTCAAACCCCTCGCCGACGAGCACTTCGTGGCCGCGGCACAGGCCATCGCGACATTGAACGTGATGGACATCTCGCCTGTGCGTTTTCCCTTCATGCGGAGGTATGTGCGGAAGGATTACGCCGGGAGCGGCGTGGTCTGGTATTACCGACTATTCGATTCGCTCCGGCGCATGCCGCGCCGGGACGTGGCGCGGTGGGTCTTCAAGATCCTGCCGCTCATTCCAAAGACGATGGCCGTGCTTTCCCGTTCGATCCTGCTCCTGCCGCAGCGTCTCACCTTCCACCTTGACGGGGCGCACTGCGGGAACACCTACTGGCGTGATGGCCGAGCGATGTTCCTCGATTGGCAGAAAGTCAGCTTGAGGAACGATCCGACCTTCACGCTGGTCCGTTTCGCTACGTCAGTGGGCGAGAAGAGCGAGGTGCCGGAGCAGATGTTCGACGCCCTCGTGGGGGCGTACCTCGAGGTGCGGTCAATCGTGGGGTTTCGCGATATGGCCCGGGTGCGGCTCCTCGAGCGCCAGACCGCAGACCTCGTCTGGGTCCTCTGGGATACGACGCGGCGGCGGGATCCGCTGCCGGTGGAGATGGTACAGCGCTATGCTGAAGTAAGGCGCATGCTCCAGGCGTACTAAAGCGTTCGGGAACGATGCTCAAACATGCGGCGGGTAGCCATTCAGGGCCCGCCGCTTTTTTGTGGCATACCACCCCGTTAAGAATTTCTGTCCGATCGGACAGTAGGACTTAACAGCGCAGTTCCGGATAAGGTGCCGCGAGCGGTTTGGGGCTCTGGTTCGTTTCTGGTTCAGCCGGTATTGACATCGTGTCTGATTCAGCTACGCTGGGGGCAGCTTAATTATGAGGCGAGTTCATCGATTGTGCCGATAAAGAGTTTCAAGCAAATCGAGAAGGAGTTGGTGCGGGGCGTGCGCGTCCGGCGGCGGCGTACCAAACAGCCGGTGATTTTGGGGTTTATCGGAGTTACGGGATCCGGCATCAGCACGATCGCCCGCGAGCTCGGCCGCATGCTCGGCTGGAGCGTGATTGAGAAAAACAAAATCCGGGTTAAGCTCCGCGAGCAGGGGCCGGGATTCAACCCGGTTTCGACCGACCAGATCGCCTACGCCATGCTTACGAAGATCATGCGCGAGCGGGGGAATGCCATTTTGGATTCCGATGCCGTTGAAAAACAAAAGCGCCGGCGGCTGGAGCGATTCGCCAGGCGATGCGGCGTGCGCGTGGCGTACCTCCATGTTATCTGCGACCGCGATGTAATACTTGAGCGCATGCTCCGGGCGAACTACAACCCCAAGAGCGATATCTTCAAGAGCGCGGCTATAGCCGTTCGCGAGCACTGCCGCCGCTACCCGTGGCACTGCCGCTGGTCTCCGGCCGGGGGCGGGCGCTATATCTTGCGGCGGCCGCCGGTGAAGGTCCTGGCCGCGCTTGATACCACGGACCCTGAACGGTGGCATAAACGGCTGCGGGTTCTGGCGCGCCGATTGCGGCGAATGTAGGCGAAATCAAGAGCACGTGCTGGCGCGGGGGTTACCTCCGCGCCAGCTTCTTCGGTATGATAAAGCAAAGCATCGCATGAAAGTCATCATTCTTGCCGGCGGCCAGGGAACGCGCCTGCCGGTATCGGCCCGCGACATCCCCAAGGCCCTCGTTTCGGTCGGCCCGCGAACAATCCTGGGGCACCTCTTGGAGGGCCTCTTGAGCCACGGCTTCGGCGATATCCGCTTGGCCCTCGGGTTTCGCGCCGAGCAGGTCATGGGGTTTCTCAAGGAGCAGGGGTACCGGTGTGAGTGCGTTTGGGAACCAAAGCCCCTCGGTACGGGCGGCGCAACTAAATTTGCCGCGCGTGAACTCTCCGAGCCCTTCATGGTGCTGAACGGCGACACGTTCGCCGATTTCGATTACCCGGCCATTGCCCGTTCCCACCAGCCGGGCACCGGGCTTATCGTTTCCCACTGGAAAGAGGATAATCGCGACTACGGCGTTCTGGAGATCGATGGCGATCGGATCCGCGAGTTTCTGGAGAAGCCGCCCGAGCCGAGGGCGGGGTTCATCCATGCCGGCTGTTCCATCCTTGAACCGGACGACGTACGAGCTGTCCGGGAAGATGTTTTCATGCTTGAGCGCGAGATCTACCCGACGCTGGCCCGGGCAGGCCGGCTGAAGACCGTTCGCCACGAGGGCTTTTTTGAGGACGTTGGCACCGAGGAGCGACTGGCGCGGGTTCGCGCATCGCCCCCACTTGCGCTATGAGCGTTCCCGCCACGCCCCGGGTGGTCTACGTGCTGCCGCGGTACGACCCCGCAACCGGCAGCCATTTTTTTCATGTCTATGAGCTGTTGGAGCGGGCGGCCGGAGCCCTCGATATCTTCGTGGTAGTGGAGAAAGCCGGCTCCGAGAGGATGGGGCTTCCCTTTCGCGCCTATTGCCAGCGCTGTTCTTGGCCGCCGTTGCGGGCGCTTGAGCTCATCGCGGTCTTGGCGTGGCAGCGGTTCGCCGGCCGACGATATTTTTACACCCACTACTCGTTCTACGGGGCGCTGGCCTCGTGGTTGGTCACCGGCATCTTCGGCGGCACGGCCTACTACTGGAATGCCGGCCTGCCATGGCTCTATCCGCGCCCGGCATTCGCGGAGGCGGTATTTCGCTTCATCCTGCGGCATACCGTGCTCGTCACCGGCACGGCCGGCTTAGCGAGAGAATATCAGCGCCGCTACGGCCTGCAGCCGGAACGGACGAGGGTAGTGCCGAATTGGGTAAATGTCGCTCGATTCCAACCAACAGCAAGCCGTGAGGAGTCACGCCAGCGCCTCGGTATTCCGTTGGCGGCGAAGGTAGTTTTGTTTGCGCATCGGCTCTCGCGCAGAAAGGGCGCGCATTTGATTCCGGAAATAGCCGTCAAAGTTACAAAGGCCCGCAAAGATGTTATATTTGTCGTTGTCGGTGCCGGCCCCGAGGAGCGGAACCTGAAATTGAAAATTGAAAATTGGAAATTGGAAAATTTTGTCCGGTTGGTGGGCGAGGTGCCGCATCGCGAGCTTCCGGCCTACTACCGTGCCGCTGACGTATTCCTCATGCCCTCGGAGGAGGAAGGGTTCCCCCATGTGTTGCTTGAGGCCATGGCCGCCGGTCTACCCTATGTTGCCAGCGACGTCGGCGGCGTTCGGGAGATCACGCCGCCGGAGTTCCAGCCCTACGTCGTTTCGCGCGGAGATATTCATGTATTTACTGGAAAAATATTAGAACTCCTCGCACTGTCCCCGCCGGAGATCAACCAGGTTGCGGTAGCCGAACGTGAATGGGTGGAGCAGTATGATGTGAACTCGGTGCTTGCGAAGTTTGTGACACTCTTCCAACCATGAGGCGCCTATTGTATCGCACGATACATCCGTTCCGGCGGTTCTACTGGTTCCTTGCCCGACCGAAGACCTACGGCGTGAAGTGCCTCATTGAACACCATGGCCAGTTGCTCATGATCAGGAATACCTATGGTCACATGCACTGGACGTTCCCTGGCGGTGGGGTGCGGCGAGGCGAAACTCTCCAAGCCGCGATACGCCGCGAAGTTATGGAGGAGGTTGAAATAACGTTGCGGGAGCCTACCTATCTTGGCAGTTACTTCAACGTCAAGGAATACAAGCGGGACACCGTTGTATTGCTTCTATAGTCAAATTATGGATAGTGCCTTCAGAATAGACCCGGTTGAAATCCAAGAGGCCGCGTGGTTTCAGCGGAGCGAATTTCAAACACCAACTTCTCCGGCAGTCCCAAAAGTGCTGGCGCTCTATGACAAACGTGGAGCGTAACATTTTAAATTTTGATCTGTCATTTTGAATTTTGCATTTTGAGTTTCGAATTCTCATGAGGGCCCGCATCGTCATCCCCACCTACAACGAGGCCGAAAACATCATCCCGCTCATCACGGAGTTGCTCCGGGTTATGCCGAACGATACGCGGATTCTCGTCATTGACGACGGATCGCCCGACGGCACGGCCGATCTCGTGCGGCAGTACATGGCCAAGGATTCCCGCGTCTCGCGTATGACCCGGCCGGGGAAGCTCGGCATGGGCTCGGCCTACCGAGCGGCCTTCCGCCGGGTGCTCGATGAGGGCGGAGATGATTGTATCGTTACCATTGATGCGGATTTCTCCCATAACCCGAAGTACGTGCCCGAGCTCGTAAAGGGCTGCCAAGTATATGATCTCGTGGTGGGGTCGCGCTATGTTCCGGGCGGCGGTATTGAGAATTGGGAACTGTGGCGGCGGTTGCTCTCATGGGGCGGGAACCTCTACGTGCGCATGATCATCGGGCTGCCGATCCGCGACTGCACTGCCGGGTTCTCGGCCATGCGAACGGACTTCCTCCGTCGGGTGCCGTTCGAGCGAGTCCAAGCCAGCGGATATGCCTGGTGGTTTACGCTGCGCATGATGTTCTATCGCCGCGGGGCGCGCATCGCGGAGATCCCCATCACCTTCACCGAGCGGCGGCTCGGCCAATCAAAGATCAATACCCATGTCATTTACGAGGGGCTGATTGAGCCGTGGCGCATCAGATTTTCTCGATTATAATCGAGAAAATCTGATGAAATCCTAAGTCCTAAACCCGAAACTCTAAACAAATCCCAATGACCGAAATTCAAAACAGAAAACCGTATGACCTCGGCGAACGGACATTCCGTTTTGCCGAACGCGCACTTCGGTATTTCAGTAGCTTGCCGAAAACTCCTGCCAATTTTGAAGTAGCAAAACAGGGGATACGGGCGGCCGGGTCTATTGGAGCAAATTATATTGAAGCCGATGAGGCATTGAGCAAGCAAGAAGGATTTTGTGATGCGTGTTAAAATTTCTCGGAAAGAAGCAAAGGAGGAAATCTATCGGCTTCGGCTTTCGAAGCCGGAAGCGGGTCAAGAAAATGAATGTGCCGCGCTTATTCAAGAGGCCACAGAACTGATGAAAATCTTCGGGGCTATCATCTCCAAAGCAGCGTAATCGATTCGGTCATTTGAGTTTTGGATTTGTTTAGGGTTTATGGCTTAGGATTTAGGGCTTGGGCGTATATGTCATTTTTTGGTAAACCCATCTTCTGGATTCTCCTCTTTGCCCTGGCTCTGCGTCTGTGGGGTATCGGCTACGCCTTGCCGCAGTTTTTCGTCAATGACGAGCGGGCCAATGTCTATGGCGCGCTCAAAATGCTGGAGTTGAAAACGCTCGTCCCGGCCTGGCATAGTGATGAGTTTAAAAAGGTTCTCAATTACCTGCCGCTGCCTTCGTATCTCTACGTTATTTTCCTCACGCCGGTGATCGGCATTGGCTACCTTTTCTCCGGCGCCGGAAACCTCGCTGCGTACCAGACCGCTCTCGTCCTTGATCCCACCATCATCTTTCTTGCCGCTCGCCTGCTCATCGCCCTCATGGGCGTAGCAATGGTGTTCGTTACCTACCAGCTTGGCCATCGGATATTCTCAAGCGAACGGGCTGGCTTGCTAGCAGCAATCTTCCTCTCCGTTTCCTTCTATCATGTCCAGCTCTCCCATGTGACGCGCCACTGGATGCCCGCCGCCCTCGCCCTTTCCCTGGCCTGGCTCGCGGCTCTTGCGGTCTATCGCCGCGGTTTACTGCGGGACTACCTCGGCGCCGGTTTTTTCGCCGGCCTCGGCGTCGGCGCGAACACCGCCGCCGCGGCGGCAATGATCCCCGTGGTCCTGGCCCATTTCCTACGGCCGGGCGTGGCGCTCGCCCGGCGATTGAAGAGTCCTCGCCTTTACGCCGCCCTGTTCGCGTTTCTCGCCGTCTCGCTCCTCGCCGTCGCCCTTTACCCCTACGGCCTTACCCAGGGCGAGTCGCCGGCCGGCAGCGGCGCCTTCCTTGGAACCAAGCTCCAGCAGTTAGCCGGCAAGGGGATCGGGGCATGGCTCGGGTTCCTCGGGTTCTACGCCAAGCTTTTCCTGACCTACGAGACAACGCTCTTTTTGGCCGCCGTTGCCGGCTCGGTACTCATCATCCGCTCCGCCAGCCGCGAATTGAAAACGTGGCTCGGCCTGATCGCCATCTTTGCCCTCGGCTACTTCACGCTCCTGTACCTCTTCTTCAACATCATTGAGCGGGCCATCCTCTTCATCCTGCCGCTCTTGGCCATTCTCGCCGGCCACTTCGTAGATCGCGCCCTGCTCTGGTTTCAGAACCGCATCCGGCCAAGCGCTTGGCCCTTTGCGGTGTGCGCTTTGCTCTTCTTTGCCTGGCCGCTCGCGGTCGTTCTTCGGTATGACTACCTGCTGACCCGTACGGACACCAGGATTCTGGCCGCCGAATGGCTTTACGCCAATACGCCGCCCGACGCGAAAATCCTTGCCGACCTCCCGTATCTGCGCCTGACCAATACCAAAGCCGGCATCCGGGCGCTTGAGGCGATTGATCCGACCGGCCTGCGCATCCAAGATCGCACGCTCCTCGCCGTTCCGGATGAGCGCTACCCCCGGCCCAACCGCGAGGTTTTAAACCTCCATTTCGTGTCGCCGGATTCTCCGCTCCGGCGTGAGCCGGCGGGAACGCTTTCAGCGGCCCGCGACTACCAGTTTTTCGCGGCGGAATACCGATACCTTGACCAGCGCGACCTTGACCCGCAGTCGCGGGCATTGGCGCACGCCGGCAAGCTCCGCGCGCGGTTTACGGGCTTTCGCGAACGAGCTTTTGATCGGGCGCTGGATATCTCGGGCGAAATTTCGACCGTGCCGCCGTGGCGATTATGGGAACTGGAGCGCTTCGGGCTCGTGGTGGATGTCTACGAGTTCTAAATCCTAAGCCCTAAGTTCGAAATCCTAAACAAGCCCCAATGACCAAAACCCTAAATGCAGAGTCGCTTTTGGAATTTGGGCATTTGCATTTTGGATTTGTCCCGCAACTTCCGCGACCGAAGGGGGCGAGAAGTTTGGAGTCCCGCACGGTCTCCGATCCCGCTGGAAGCGGGGGAGGAGCTACCGTGCGG
>CAYJUW010000011.1:0-20867 GCA_964373495.1 uncultured Candidatus Saccharibacteria bacterium
CCGAGGGAAGCGATCTCAAAGGAGAGGTAGTCGCGCTGCAGTCCGAGCCAGTACGCCTCCCAGGGATCGAATTCCCAATACATGGTCTGGAGCCCGGCGAACACCTGCTCCATGGCCTCGGGGGTTTTGGCAATCTCCCGGGGAATGCGCACCTCCAGCGTCATCCACGGCAACGTCTTGAAGTAGCGGACCTTCAGGTAGTAGTTCCAAAGGTTCCAGCCCGATACGCCGAGGAGCGGCGCCAGCCACAGCCACCAGGTGTTGGCGATGAGCGCCCAGAGGACGGCCAGCTGATTGGAGAGCGAGCCAAAGGCGGACATAGTAATGAAATTATACCATGAAACGGGCTACCTTCCAGGGCTTCCTACGAATCGCGAATGCCAAAACAAATTACGAATACGTATTCGTAATTCGCAGGAATTATGCGAGCGTATAGCCGTCGGGGGTTTTTCGGAAGAGATCCCGGTTCTGGAGGTTCAAAAATACGGTATTGGGTTTGACCATCCGGGCGTCGAGTACGCGCTTTGATATCTCGTCCTTGGAGAGCGGCCGCTTGGCGGCTTTCAGGACCGAGGCGATGACATCCGAGACGGTACCCGGCGTATAGCCCCATTCGGAAAGCGCATACAGGCCCCGCCCGACGAGCACGAAGCGGGGGTCCTTGATGAGCTCGTTATGCACCGTCTGGGGATGGGCGCGCCGGAGAGACCATCCGGACTTCGAAATGGCTGCCGCGACCTCGCGGAAGTGCAGGGGTTTTGCCGCCCGGGCCATCACCGCGTAGGCCTTATCCTTGACGCCGCGCGGCCGGATGGTCGGCCAGGAAACGAGGCCGAATTCGCCGTAGGGATTCTGCTTGATCAGTTTTGAAATGGAAAGATATGACTCGAGCGCATCCGGCCCGGGCACCGATCCCAGCACCGAGCGGGTCTCGCGCTTCAGGATCTGGAAAAGCTCCGAGGCCGCAACCGGCTTAGAAACCGCGGCCAGCGCCTCGGCGGTGCGGGCCAGAATGGACTGCGCGGCCTTCAACGCTTCCTCCTGGGTAAACCACCGATCGTGCCACGCGTCCTCTTCGCTCCGCCGGTCAAAGGGTTTGCCCACGGTGAGGAGGAAATAGACGTGATTGGCAAACCTCGGCTCGGCCGCCGATTGCAGAAGCTTAGTTTCCTCGAACACCTGACCGTGATCGGCAAAGTGCCCCTCGAGGGCGGTGAAAACCGGGCCGAGCGCCTCCAGCGCCGGGGGACGCGTCAGGTGCTTCAAGGCGTCGGCCTCGATCTGGCGCACCCGCTCCCGGGTAACGCCGAAGGAGCGGCCGATGGCGTCCAGCGTCTCCGGCTCCTTAGCCCTCAGGCCGAACCGCCGCTCCACCACCTCGCGCACGCGCGGGTTGGGCAGGGTCTTTAACGCCCGGCCGACGGCTTCTTTGGGATGGACGGGGAGAGAGAGTTTCTTCATGATGTGAATGCAAAATGCAAAATGCAAAATGCAAAATTTTGGTCCCGCGCTTCGCGAGAAATTTTGAATTTTAACTTGTCATTTTGGATTTTGGATTTTGGATTTTGCATTCCATTGGTGCCAGGTCACCAAAAGGGGGCTGGCAATGAAAATGGAAGAGTAGGTCCCGACGATGATCCCGAGGATGAGGGTCAAACTGAAAATTTTGGTCGTGGCGCCGCCGAAGAGATAGACGGCGCCGAGCGCGATCAACACCGTAAGCGACGTGTTGAGGGAGCGGACAAAGGTTTCATTCACGCTCTGGTTGGCCAGGACCGCAAAATCGTAGGTACTGCCGGCTTTTTTAAGGTTCTCGCGGATGCGGTCGAAAACGACAATGGTATCATGCACCGAGAAGCCCAAAATTGTCAATATCGCGGTGACGAAGAGGGTGTCCACCTCGTACCCCCAAAACCGCCCGGCAACGGCAAAAAACCCTGCAGGAATGAGCACATCATGCGCGAGGGCCGCCACGGTAACCAGGCCGTATTTCCAGGAGGCCAACGGCCGAAACTCATCCTTGAGGGCCGCGGGTCGTGAAATATTTCGAAAGGCCCAGGCGATGTAAGAAACGATAAGGAGTACGACCAGGGCGACGGCTAGGATTGATTTTCGGGCGAGCTCGCGGCCAATGGTCGGACCGATGGTATCGAAGCGCCGCTCGACGATAGGGGTACGGGGTAAGGGGCTCGGCGCAAGGTCATCGGCGCGGGAGACCCCGCCGAGCCGGGCGAGGATTTCCTGGTGGGTGGCTTCATCAACGTGCTTCAACCGGAGGATAACGCCCTCTCCGCTCGCCGGCTGGAGGCGCACCTCCCCGAGGTTGAGACCAGCGATCCGTTCCCGGAGTTCGGCCGTCGCCGGCCGCTGGCCAGAAAATTCTACTTCGATCAGCGAACCGCCGGTGAAGTCAATGCCGAGGTTGAGTCCGAAGACGACAAGCGCGAGGATGCTCGCCGAAACCAGCAGCCCGGAGAAGGCATAAAAAATTTTACGACGACCTACGATGTCCATGGCGCTTGAATGAAAATCTTCGGTAACCGCACCGCACGCGGTGCGGTATATGATTTTGAACGAGATCCCTCGTCCCGCTTTCGGCGGGACTCGGGATTATTGTTTGTTCCCGCCATTCATCCGCGCCGCCCAGCGGCGCGGTATTCTGGCGGACAAACAATAAAGAATCATGAATCACGAATCGTGGAAACGATGACGTGCGCCCGTCCCTTGATTCTTGATTCCAGATTCATGATTCAGAACCGCGGGAAGACCGCGCGAAACCGCTTAAGAAAAACCAAGGATGACGGACCAGCGCTGGAGTAACCAGGGCGCGGAGAAAGGTCCGGGAAACAATGATAGCCGAGAACATACTCACCAGCACCCCGAGGCCGAGGGTCAGGGCAAAACCCTTGATGACGCTCGTGCCGAGCCAGTAGAGGATGAGGGCGGTGATCAAGCTGGAAACGTTGGAGTCGCGGATGGAGGTCCAGGCGCGGCCAAATCCCTCCTCGACGGCCACGCCGAGGTCCCGCCCCCGCCGGAGTTCCTCCTTCATGCGCTCGAAGATCAAGATGTTGGCATCCACGGCCATGCCGATGGAGAGGACGAACCCGGCGATGCCGGCCGCGGTGATCGTCACCGGGATCAGCTTGAAAAGCGTGAGCGCTAACGCCGCGTATATAAGGAGCGCGGCCACGGCCAGCAACCCCGGCACCCGGTACCACAGGACCATGAAAAGAGCCACGGCGAGGAACCCAACGAGCGCGGCGGCCAAGCTCCGGCCGAGCGATTCGGCCCCGAGGGCGGCTTCCACTGACTGCTGGTTCACCAGCGTAATGGGCACGGGCAGGGCTCCGGCGTTCAAGCGACGGACGAGATCCCGCGCTTCTTGAGGCGTGAACTGGCCGGTGATCTGGGCTTTCCCGCCCGAGATTTTCTCGCGTACGACCGGCGCGGAGAGGGGCACGCCGTCGAGGTAAATCCCAATCGGCTTGCCGATATTCCGCTCGGTGATCTCTTCAAAACGCGCTGCCCCCTCATCGTTGAACTCCACGCCGATCTGGGGGGCATTGGTCGTGGCGTCAAACTGCACCTCGGCGCGCTTCAAGTAGCGGCCGGTGAGCCCGGTTTCAATGAAGTAGGGATCCGCGAGCACCGGCTCGCCCTGCGCCGCGGCCTCCAGGCGCTTATCTCGTTCCTCCGGGTCGCGCGGCTCCCGGAACTCGAGAAAGGGCGTCTCGCCGATCAGGCGAATGGCCTCCGGAATGCTTTTCACGCCGGCCAGCTCAACGATCAGGCGCCACTCGCTGCCCGAACGCGCGGCCTGCACCACCGGCTCGGTCACGCCGAAGAGGTTGACTCTGCGCTCGATGACATCGCGGAGGCCGGCCATGGCCTCGGCCTGCGATGTGTCCGGAAACCCGCTGAAATCGGCGCGGTACAGAAGCTGGGTCCCGCCGAGGAGATCCAAGCCGAGCCGGAAGGGTTTGACCGCACCCCGGAGCACGGGAACATCCGCCAGGCCGGGAATGCGATCGGCCACGGCAAAGAACCCGGCGAGAACGCCGAGGAGGAGAATCAAGAGTGCGGCGATACGGATCCGAGGTGTCGGGTTGGCCATGATGCGCGTCCGCTCTCCTACCATAGCCGGGACAGATAAAAAGGCGAGGCAACGCGGTTCTGGCATTCAGCCGGAGCGTAACAAGACCAGAGTCCCTCCCTCCGAACTAGAATCCAAGGAAGCCCCAGAGCGCCTGGATGGCGCTGGCCGCACCGGACTGAATCTGGAGCTGCAGTCGGGATTGAGGCGGCGCAGTGAGGAAATTGCACTTCGAGCCGTCCCACGTCCCGCCTTGATGGGTGCAAAAGGCGGCCGGATCATCGGCGGCGGGAGGAGGCGGCGGCGTGGATTCAAATCGGCAGGTAAACCCGTCCCACTTTCCGCCTTTCAGCGTGCACCCGGCGGCCGGATCTTCAAACCCGCCGGCGGCGGTTCCTGCGGGAGCGCAGGAGTAGTAGGTGCCGCACTCATCAGAGCTGAACGCCACCACCTTGGCCTGGCCCGGCGGACATTGATCAACCGTCGGCCGTAACGGGCAGCGTTCAGGCGTTACTCCCGGAGGGGGGAATCCGGTCGGCGGCTGAAATGCCGGTGGCGGGGGGAACCCGGGCGGAATCGCGGGTATGGTTCGGGGCGCTCCAAAGGGCGGCGGCAGGGCGACCGGATGCGCTGTCCCGTCGCAATCCGTGACCGTCACGCGGGTGAACGGAAAATCCGAATCCTTGAATGAGGCGTTTTCGTTCACGAATTCCCGCGGACAGCCGTTGATGCCGCCGCCGTAGTTCGAGCCCGAAGCCAGGCCAAGAGAAAATTCTTGAATGCCGCGGCTGGCCCGCACCCCGAGCCGGTAAAAACCACCCGACTGCTTGTCGAGCGTCACTGCGGCTGATCCGCCGGCCTGCGTCTCGAGCGGCGCTGGCCGGATGAGATCACGGCGCAATTCTGGAGCATTAAAACCCGGCGGCAGACCGCCCTCCGGCGGCCTTACCCCGGGCCTCCCCGGCGGTCCGAAGCTGAAACACTCTTCCCTATGCTCGGCGCAGTACTTGATGCACTCGGACGGCGAGGTGCAGCCGCCGGGGCCGGTAAAACCGGGGCCGCCAACCGGACCGCCCGAAAACGCGCCGGGAGCACCCGGTGCGCCGGGGAACCCCTCCACACCGCTCGGGGCAAGTCCGCCCGGCGGCCCGCCGCGGAACTGCACCTCGAGTTGCTTGAATTCATCGATGCGCCGGCGCGCCTCCTCTTCAAATCGTCTGAAATCCTCGGGCGGACCGAAGTCGCCATGGGCCTCGAAGCGGCCCGCCGCGAACTCCTTCAACATACGCCTCACCTCCGTTTCCGGAAGCCCGCCGTGCGCCGCGCCGAACGCCACGCACTCCTCCACGCGGCCGGAATCGGCGCAGTAGACCCGGCACTCATCATCGGTCCGGCACCCGCCCGGGCCGCCGGACTCGGCCATCTTTTTCCGAATCTTGATGCCGGCTTCAAACTTCTGCTGCTCCTCCGGCGGAATCAAACCCTGTTTCTTGGCAAAGCTGAAACACTCGTCCTGATTTGCAGGATCTTCGCAGTAGTCGCGGCACTCGCGGCCCCGGCATCCGCCCGGGCCGCCCTCTTGGGCAATTGTAACGAATTTTCGAGCGCGCGCCAGTTCTCCGGGCGACATCAGACCCTCCTGTCCGGCAAAATCCAGACAGACCTCGGTATGGTCCGCATTCTCGCAAAATTCCCGGCACTCGGCGCCGCGGCACCCGCCCGGGCCGGTCTTTCCGGCAAATTTCCTGGCGAGGCGCGCCTCTGCTTCGGTCATGAAGCCGTGCGCAACGCCAAAATCAATGCATTCGGCTTGGCGGCCGGGATCATCGCAGTAGGCCCGGCATTCGGCTTCGCCCTTGCAGCCGCCCGGGCCGGTGGTGAAACCGGCCTTCCGGATGCGCCCGGCGTCGTCGTGAGCAATGAGCCCTTTTGATTCTGCGAATGCAAGGCACTCGGTCATGTGGGCCGGATCTCCGCAGTAGGCGCGGCACGCCGTCTCATCAGTGCAACCGCCCGGGCCCGGCTCTTCGTTGGACACCACTGCCTCCGCGCGGAGCTTTTCAATTCGCTCGACTTCCGCTTCGCCGATGAAGCCATTGGTTTTCGCAAATCCAAAGCACTCTCGCTCATGCCCCGGATCACTGCAGTAGGCGCGGCACTCGTCCGGCGTCTTGCAGCCGCCGGGGCCGCCGGTGGTGAGGAGAATTTCCGACTTCCGGACATCCTCTTTGGAGATCACGCCGTGCGCCGCGCCAAAAGCGGTACACTCGGCCAGGTGGGCCGGATCTTCACAATAGGCCCGGCAGGATGACTCGGTGCGGCACCCCCCCGGGCCGGTAGACGGGATACTCCCGGCACCTTGGGCTTCCTCTCGGTCAATGAGCCCATGGGCGAGGCCGAAGGCCACACAGGCGTCTTTGTGACTGAGATCGTCGCAGTAGCGTTCGCACGCCGTTGTGCTCCCGCAGCTGCCGAGTTCGGCAATAGGAAACTGGATGGTATCGGGCCGCACGCCGGGTTCTGGAGGCGGCGGTCCGCCAGCTGGCGGAGGCGGCGGAGCCGGTTGCGGGGATTGAACGGAAATGGCTTCTTCCTCGGATTGGGCGCGCACCGAAACGTACGCCCCGATCGCAAGGGCGGCAATCGATATGACAGCAAGCATTACCAGCGTCCGTCGGTGCATTCTTCGATCAGCGAGCCAGTTGAATCCAAAAACCCGCCCACCATCAGCGGAACGGATTCACCTTGACCTTCTCAAACGGATTGGTCGGCGTGTCGGCAAACGGGTTGGCCTTGGTCTGCTCAAAGGGATTTGCTGCAGCCGCGGCCTTGCCCTCGGCCTCTTTCCGGCGCGCGGCTTCAGCCGTTTTCTCCTGGAGCATGCCGCGCTTCACGCCTTCAGCGAGGCCAGCACGGTTGCCGTACCAGTACCCGGCGCTAAGACCGATAAGCAAGGCGGCGAGCGCCCAAGCCAGCCAGAATCTCGACATCGGGTGTGACTCCATAGGGTTTTATCATACTGCCGCGGCGGGCAATGCCCCAAAGCCGTTATCCACATCCGCACTGAAAAGTATTCTCCATCCGCTCCTATACCGCGCTCCGCACCTGTTCGAGCAGGCAGTACTCGCACCCGGCGCGCATCGGCGGCTCCGAGCCGCGGATGAACCCGACCGCCTGCTCGAAGAGCCGGAGGGCGGAGTGTCGGTCGGTGGCGACCTTGCGGGGCGTAATCTCAAACTGGATCATCCCGCCCTCGTGGGCCCGAACGGGGTGGTAAAAGACGAGGTAGCCGTGGCCCATCGTCCGGAAGCCGTTGGCCTCAAGGAGAAACGTATAAATATCGAGCTGATCCTGGTTCCACTTGTGGGCGTCGTCTTTGGGGGTGAAACCCTTGGTCTTGTAGTCGAGGGGGATGTAGCTGCCATTATGGATAACGCAATCGTCGAGCAGGCCCTTTAATCGGGCATTCAGGAATGGATCCTCGTAGGTGAGCCCTTTCCAGCGGTCGCGCCAAGCGTTGAGCAGGGTCTGATCCTCGATCAGCCGTCCCTCGATGCGGCCTTCGAGTTCGGGCGGGAGCGAACCGCGGTATTGGTCAAAGTAGCGCTTCAACACGGCGTCAACGCCGTTGGGAAGCGTGGCGCGGATACCCTCGGGCCGGCGGCGGATGTTATTGTGCTCCAACCAAAAACAGCGCGGACAGTCGCGGTACACGCCGAGGGCTGATGCCGAGAGGGATATTTTCTTCTGCTTATTCATCTCTCTACTATTGTCCGGGTTTGCGGCGCAAAGGAAACGGGCGGCGCGCTTCGCGCGCCGCCCGCGGAGATCCACGAACCCAGAACGGCTCAGGCGACCTCGGCGATGAGCCAGTTCTGGTCTGACCGAAGTTCGAGTATCTCCCAGCCCGCTTCCCTGATGATCTCGCCGGCTTCGCGGAAATCATCACTGGTCGGCGGATGGCCGATCGGAGCGGCAAGGGGGGAATCCCGCTTCCCAACTCCGAGCTCATCGAGCTGGGTCTGGAGATCATGACGCCAATCCTCTATGTCCATACGCCTCCTCCCGGCTATATGCATTGATTTGTAGCATCGTACGGCTGCGCCCATCGTACACGGAAAAATAAAAACGGTCAACCGCACACTCACCGCCCGAGCTTCTCCATGCGCACGCCAATCAGGCGGATTTTCTTCCGCCGGGGGTTCCCGCGCTGGTCGAGAAACGGCAGGATGAGCCGGAGCGCCTCGCCGTTCAGCGCTTCGAGCGTAGCTCGGGGCTTTGGGGAAGTATGCGAACGCGTCAGGGTGGTGAAATCAGCGAAGCGAACGGTAATGACGACCGTACGAAACGACGTGAAGTCATCAGCTTGGAACCGCTGGAATACTGCACCGGCGAGCTCGCGCAGCCGCTCGAGGATAAAAGCTGACTGTAGGGTGTCCGACTCAAACGTTTCCTGCTCGCCGATGGATTTCGGCTCCCAGTCGTCCGAAACCGGATCATCGGAAATGCCGCGCGCCTTTTGATGCAAATCCTCGCCCCATTTGCCGAGCCACTCCACGAGCCGGGCGCGTTCAACCTGCCGGAGCACGGCGATGGTGCGGATGCCCTTTTGGTGGAGCAGCGCCTCACCCTTTGGCCCAATACCGGGGATGGCGCGGATAGGAAGCGGATCCAAAAATTCCTGCACCTGCTCCGGCTGCACGACCGTCAGCCCGTCCGGCTTTCTAAAATCCGAGGCAATTTTGGCCACAAGCTTATTCGGCCCCATGCCAACAGAGCACGACAGCCCCTCTTTTTGAAAAATTTCCCCCTTGAGCGCCTTTGCTCGCTCCTCCGCTTCCCGCCACGGATCAGTTTGTGATTTGGAATTTGAGTTTTGAAATTTGTTTGGAATTTTGATTTTGGAATTTGGAATTTTTAGCTCAACATACGCTTCATCAATACTGGCCTGCTCAAATGCGGCAACGCCTTCGGTATTCGCGACTATCACCATAATCCGCTCCGAGACCTCGCGATACAACGCGTGATTGCCCTGCAAGAACACGGCTGCCGGCTCTCCTCTGCTCCGCGCATCCTCGGCCAAGCGCCACGCAGTCGAAATCGGCATGGCCGATCTGATGCCGTACTTCCGCGCCGCGTAGTTGGCCGTGGACACAACCCCTCTCCCCCTTCCACCCTTGGGATCAGCGCCAACGACAATGGGCTTCCCGGCAAACTGCGGATTATACCGCTCCTCCACCGCGGCAAAAAAAGCATCCATGTCGATATGCAAAACAATTCTCATGCCTCCTGGTGTACCAATTTGAACTATCCGTATCCACTGAAAACCCTTGACGCATAGGATCGCCTACATCGCTTGGCCGGCAGCCGTCGCAATAACAACCCGATCGGGTTGTTATTGCGACGCATGGCTATTCGTCCCCGTGAACCCCGGGGGGCCAATGATCCGCGCACTGGCTACGAGGGGTGCGTGCGGAGCTTGGCGATGTGATCGAGGACGCGGTCGAACCCCGGCAGGAGATTGAACGTTTTTGCCTTCTCAACGCCGACCCACCGATAGTTCTGTGCCTCCCAATCGAGTTTGACCCTGTCTGTTTTCACCTCAACTACGACCGGGTGTACGATCCACGTCTTCCGGTATTTCAGCGCCTCTTGGTGGAAAATTGCTCCCAATTGAATCCTCCTGATGTCTTTTGAGCTGATCCCCAGCTCCTCCTTTAATTCATCTTTAACTTTCTGCTCCAAGCTCCGCTTATCATCGAGAAATCCGGAAATCCCGTTCCAGTAGCCGGGGTAGAAATTCAAATCCTTACTCCGCTGCACGATCAGAATCTTGCCTCGGTATCTCACCACGCAGTTGATCACCGGCGCAAAGCGCGCGCTGGTGTAGTCAATTTGTCCGGGCTTTGGCTTGAACACCCGCCTGGTCATATTGCTCAGAGATGGCGCCGGGCAACGAGCGCGAATCGCATAAGATAGCCGTCAAGGTATTCCAGCGTCGTACGGTATGCCGTCCCGCCGGTCGCGGCGTCGCAGAGAAATTCGCGCAGTCGCGCGATCTCTTTCAGCCGATGTCGGTGGCGCGGGTCGCGGAGCGTCAAATCAAGCAGTTCGAGCGCCCTCCGGAATGCGGCCTGAAAATCTCCCCCGTTCCTTCCCTCGGCCGCACGGGCACGGTGAACTTCGCCGCCGACGTTCCCCAGCTGTTCGGCAAGCGTGAGTCGGAGCCATCTGCCTGCCGCGAGGTCCTGGTGTTGCACGGTCATACTCAACTTACGAGCTTTGCCGCCACCGCTCGAATCCGCTCCCTAATCGCCGGATCTTCAATGCTCCGGGAAAGATTCCCCCGCGACGGCCGCACGTTGATCAGGGAATCAAACTCAATCCAGTCATCCCCCTCCTTCGCCGGGTAGAGATTGATGCCCCACAGGTGTTCCTGCTTTGACCCTTGCTCGAGCAGTACCGCTTCCCCGTCGGCATGCAGTTCGCCGCCGACAGCCATGACTTCCCGCTCGGTGTCCACCACCGCCTTCACCAAATTCCCGAACTGTTGTTCGGCTATGGCGGCAAGCTCCCGCTTCGCCATGGGTTTCCCGAGGATCACGATCTCCATGTCTCCATAATCCTAGCGCATCTCACCGTCCATGACACTTCTTATACTTTTTCCCGCTCCCACAAGGACAAGGATCGTTGCGGCCGACGGCGGATTTTTTGGGGAGCGGGCTCTTGCTTGCGGGAAGCACCGCCGCCGGCCCATCTTTGGCTGACTGGAAAACCAGCGTACCGGGCAGAGACGGCATGCGGGGCGCGGGAGAAGCCGCGCCGACTTTAAAAATCGAGCTTACGATCTGCGAGCGGATGGCGGACTGTAACTCCTTAAATAAACGCAGACCTTCATTTTTGTATTCAACCAGAGGATCGCGCTGGCCGTAGGCGCGTAGGCGCACCGAATCGCGCAAATGCTCCATCTGGTCGAGGTGATCCATCCAGAGCATATCAATGGACTGCAGGATCGTGGCCTTTGCGACATTGGCCATGGCCTGGATCCCTAGTGCCTCGGCCCGCTTGCGAAGTAAAATCTTCAGCGTCTCCGCAACATAACGGGCCAGTTCGGCGCGCCGTTCTTCCAAACTCGTCTCCTGTTCCGCAATCCGGGCAAGCTCGGCGCGAAGCGTCCCGGGAACCTCGGCAACGGCGCGGATATTTTCAGCGACTTCCTCCAGGTCCCATTCATCCGCCGGGCCGCCGGTATGGAATTCGACGAGGCGGCGCGCCTCCTCGGCGATCATGTCCTCGAGCTTCCGGAGCGCTGCCCCGTCCCCCTGTTCGGCCGACAAGAGCACCTCGCGCCGCATGCGGTAAACCGTCTCGCGGTGCTTATTCATGACATCATCGAATTCGAGAATGTGCTTCCGGGCATCAAAATGAAAACCCTCGATCTTGCCCTGCGCGGCCTCGATGGATTTGGACACCAAGCGGTTCTCGATCGGCTGGTCCTCGGGGATGCCGAAGGACTCCATCATGGATTTGATGCGCTCCGAGCCGAAGACGCGCATGAGGTCGTCCTCGAGCGAGAGAAAAAACTGCGTCTCGCCGGGGTCGCCCTGCCGGCCGGCGCGGCCGCGGAGCTGGTTGTCGATCCTGCGGGCTTCGTGACGCTCCGTGCCCAAAACAAAGAGTCCCCCCCGTAAACGCACCGCTTCGGCTTCTCCTTTCCACTTTTCGTATTCGCCCGAACTTTTTATTTTTGAATTTTGATTTTTGATTTCCGCAGGAGGCGTGCCGCCGAGGATTATGTCCACGCCCCGCCCGGCCATGTTCGTGGCAATGGTCACCGCGCCCACGCGCCCGGCTTGGGCAATGAGCATGGCCTCCTGTTCGTGGTTCTTGGCATTCAGGATGCGGTGGGGAACGCCCTCGCGCTCGAGGTATTTTGAAAACCGCTCGTTTTTCTCAATGGAAACCGTGCCGACGAGCACCGGCTGGCCCCGCTCGTGCCGGGCTTTGATTTCGCGGGCCGCGGCCAGGAACTTGCCGCGCTCGGTGCGGAAGATGAAGTCAGCCAAGTCATTCCGAATGAGCGGCTTATCCGTCGGGATAACGACCACCTCCATGCGGTAGACCTTATGGAATTCCTCGGCGTTGGTGGCCGCCGTCCCGGTCATGCCGGCGAGCTTTTCATACATCCGGAAGAGGTTCTGGAAGGTGATGGTGGCCAGCGTCCTCGATTCGCGCTGAACAGGAACGCCCTCCTTGGCCTCAATGGCCTGGTGCAGCCCTTCGGACCACCGGCGCCCGGGCATGAGCCGGCCGGTAAACTCATCCACGATCAGCACCTCGCCGTCCTTGACCACGTAGTCGCGGTCGCGGATGAAGAGGGCCTGGGAGCGCAGGGCCTGCTCCAAATAGCGGACAAAGCGAAAACCCTTCTCCTCGTAGATGTTTGAGATGCCAAGGAGCTTCTCCACCTTGTCAATCCCCGCCTCGGTAATGGTGACGGCCTTCATCTTTTCGTCCACGTTGTAGTCCGCATTCTCCTTCAACTGCGGCACAATCTTGGCAAAGGTACGATAGTGCTCGGCCGATTCCTCGTCCGGCGCGGAGATGATGAGCGGGGTCCGGGCCTCGTCAATCAGGATCGAGTCCACTTCGTCCACGATGGCGTAGTGGTGTTCGCGTTGAGCCATCTGCTCCCAGGTATAGGCCATATTGTCGCGGAGGTAGTCAAAGCCGAATTCATTGTTGGTGCCGTAGGTAATGTCGGCGGCGTAGGCATCGCGGCGGCCTACCGGCCGCCAGTGGTCGAGCCGCGGGTCGCCATGAGATGGCGATTCGAGGTAGGCCGGATCGTAGATTCCCGAGAATTCGTGGGCAATGACGCCGACGGAAACGCCGAGGGCGGAGTAAATCGGCCCCATCCAGCCGCCGCCGACGCGCGAAAGGTAGTCGTTGGGGGTAACCAGATGGCACCCTTTGCCGGTGAGGGAATTCAAATACAGCGGCAGCGTGGCCACGAGGGTCTTGCCCTCGCCGGTCTTCATCTCGGCAATCTTGCCCTGATGCAGCGCAATGCCGCCAAGCAATTGGACATCAAAGTGGCGCTGGCCGATCGAGCGCCTGGCCGCCTCACGCACCGCGGCAAAGGCCTCGGGCAGGAGGTCGTCAAGCGGCTCACCGCCGGCAAGGCGCTGTGTAAACTCCGCGGTCTTTGCACGAAGCGCATCAGCCGAGAGTTTCGCGAACTCCGGCTCCAAGGCATTGATCCGCTCCACGATCGGCTGGAGCGACTTTAAAAAGCGCTCGTTCGGATCGCCGAGGATTTTGGTGAGAAAAGCCATTGATCACGGAATAACCACATTAATGTAGCGCAAAAACCGCATAAAAGAAAGCCGCACGGAACGCCGTGCGGCAGCACATCAACAGCTAGACGAGCCGCTCTCCAAGCGCTCTCGGCATGTCGAAGAGCAGGGATGAAGAATAGTGAGCTGCGTTCGGTCCGGCATAGACCTTCGCGATCTCATCCGGAGATCTCATCGCCCGCTGCGGCGACCAAGCCCAGTCATGATTGGAGGCGACGATGAAGGACTCCCAGTACCCGAAGAACTCAATGAAAATGCGGTACGAATATACATGGGAGAAGACCTTCGTCAGTATCTCCCGGAGGCGCCGGTGTCCGCTATGCCGCAGGAAGGAGAGCTCTTGCGCCTGCATGGCGAAAACCCCATCCTCCGGCAGACATTGCGCGAAAAGGCGGAGCCCCTCCTCGGTGTAGAGCCGATCCGCCGTGGATGCGGCGAACGGGGTGTACTCCGTATCTTCGGGATCGGTCAGGTCAGAAATGAGCACATCGACCTGCTCACCCCGCGCGATCATCTCGCGCATGACCGTGAAGACGTCCCGCGTGATAATCTCGAGGCGCGGGTCCTTCTGGCAGCCGTCCCAGAAAGAAGGAATGAGCTCCTGCGTCTTCTCGATGACGGTGCGCGAGGGGTCAACCAGACGGACATGTTCCGTGCCACGGAACTGCAATGCCTCGCGCGGCGCGGCGCCATCGCCGCCTCCCGCGAACAACCACCGGCGGCGGGAATCGGCCATGAGCGCTGCCGGGAAGATGAGCGCGGTCGTGTAGGTCGGCTCAATCGCCTCGGCCAGTTGACACATGCCGTCGATGACGAGCCCGCGGCCGAATTCCTCGAACTCGCCGATCTGGACAAGCTGCCTCATGCCGCCGAGTTCCGGAAATGTTTCTCCGCCTTCAAAGAGCCACGGCCCTTTCATCTTGTGGATGATCCCTCGCCCCGGACCTGCTTTCTCAACGTGCATATGCGGCCAATCATCGAACATCGCCTGCCTCCTTTCGTCTCTCCTGATCGCCAAAGAAACAAAACATGGAAGGCACCATCTTCCGCATCCGTAGCATGCCGCTGGTAGTTCGACAACCCCCCTATCCTCTTCAACTTCGAAACTTCCGCTCCCCTATCCACTTCTCTTCTCTTTCCTCATGGTTTCCATCCATGGTCCCACCACGCCAATCTCACGCATCCGCCGGCGATCGCCGGCAAATGCGTGAACCACGTTACAACCCGGCCTAAAAGCCGGCATCTTCTGAACGAACGAGATTCCGCCTTCCTCCCTACCCCGAAGGGAGGAACGTCTGGGTTGTAACGGGGTGAGACCACGCTACGCCAAATGTTCACCGGCGGCTTTCGCCAGGAGCAACCCAAAGTGCTTGCGCACCCTCACCTCGCTTTCCCCGAGGCCTCCACACGTGACGTATTCCACATAGCGATCTACAGCGCAAAAATTGGCAATGAAATCGACCTCATCGCGGCACTCATACGGGTAGACAAAGACGCTCTTTTGCAGTTGACAACAGCCCAGTGCGACCAGCTTCTCCCGCAGGACCTCGCGCCCGCGTTTACGCTTCTCGGGTATATCGAACATGATCAACCGCCATGCGCCATCCCATGCCGGAGCGCGTGGCAGGGCAAGTTCCTCGAATGAAAATTTCCGCACCTCTTCGATCCCGCGCTTCGTAATCACCAGCACGGTTTCTTTCCCCCGCTCCTCGTACCGCACCAACCGGCGATTCGCCAGTCGTCGGATCGCCTCCTGGATTCTCTGGCGTTCCCTCGCCCAAGCCCGGCGCTGGCGATCCTCGGCGTATTCCAATACTCCTTGCGCCATGACGGCCAGGCCGGGGAAGGCCGCAAACGCGGTCACGGCCACACCCGTTGCCGCCGCCGCGCCAAGCACTTTCAGGATCATGTATGTTTTGGAATCCCCGCGCAATCTTGACCTCATACCTCACCCTCCTCAGTGCCGAGCGCTATATGCCGCATCCGCCGGCGATCGCCGGCAAATGCGTGAACCACGTTACAACCCGGCCCTCGCCCCGTTAGAGATTTTCTCTAACGGGGTAAAGCCGGGGCTTCCTATAAGTAAGCTCTTGGACTCTGCTTTCTCTCCACCCATCATCCCGTTAGAAACGGAGTTTCTAACGGGATGGAGGTGGGACGTCCGGGTTGTAACGGGATGAATGGAATTCTCCCTTGCGCTCGCCTCTCGACCTCCATGCCCGGTAGTGAAACTTCGAACGGAGCGGCGGGGAAACAAATGATGATGCAGAAAGATTGAGGTTTTTGTTGAGAGGAAGCTCTTACCGAGATCTGGCGCCGCTCAACGACAACCCTCAATCCGGGCAGTCTACCCTGATACATAGCTCAACCTGTACCGACAATAGTTCATTATATTTGTTCGAAGTTTCACTACCGGGCATACGTTAGTCGCGCCATACCTCACGGAGTTTTACGCGCCGGGGGCGATAGAGGTGTCTGAATTCCGCGAACACGGCTCGAGCTTTTCGGGTGTTATTACGAGAATAGTTGCAAAAAAACACGTCAAGATTGACGTAGCGCTTTTCCGGCCAAGTGTGGATGGTGAGATGCGACTCGGAAACGATGATGACGCCGGTGATCCCGCCGTCCTCGTGGGGGTTCGCCGAAAACTTATGGAAACGCGAAGCGATGATGGTAAAACCGACTCTCCGGATCATCGCCAGAGCTTTCGCGCGCACTCGTGCCTTACCGGTGAAGTATTTTTGATCACCTTCGCACTCATATAAATCCGCGAGGATGTGCAGGGAGCGCTTCATAGCAAATCCCGAGCCGGGTACTCACGACCGCGAACGACAATATTTTTTTCTATTTTGCGAATGCCGAACGCGCTCCGGAAAAACGAAATCACCGGCGCGGTTTTGAAATCCTTGCAGGAGTAGACATCAACCGAGATGAACCGCCGGCCCGGGAAGGTATGGACGCTGATGTGCGACTCCTGAATGATGACGAACCCCGACCAGCCGCCGGGGTCTTTCCGGCGGTTTGCCGGCGCCCGGACCACGTAGGGCGGGATGAGCCGCTTCATCCGCATCCGCTCCGGCAAGTCGGTGAGAACCCGCGTCAGGAGGCCGAGGTTATCGAGCGCCCGGACATTACAAAAGTAGCCATCCAGGGTGAGATGGAGCCCGAAATGAAGAATTTTCTGTTGTCCCCCGCTCCGGCGGAGCGGGTGTGTTTTCTTCAACGAACCCTCGTGCGCTCTAAACCCCTTCCTGGCGGATGCGTCCTTTTCGGTAGAGCCGCGCCGAACGGTGGAAGTGGATATCCTTTTTCGCTTGGCGGGCTCCGCGCAACAGGCGCGAACGCGAGCGCTCTTTGTATTTGATGAGTTCCCGTTTCAGGGCATTCTCCAGCTCGTCAATCGCGGCATGGATGTCTTCGCCAAAGGCCTGATGCCACACGTGCGTGTGGGGCAACTGGAGATTGGCCACCGCCTCCCAGATCTTCCCCTTCTTATGGTGGCTCGTCCCGTAGATCAGTTCAATCTCCAGCGCAGTGGCCGGGTAGGCCTGGTGGCGGCCGAGGAGCTTCTCCACCGGACCCACGAGCTTCTCGGCCACGGAGCGGCGTAGGCTCGGGGTGATCGTGAGGTTCACTCCCTTCACCACCAGCTTCATTAATTACCAAGGTAGCGAATATGTTGCTGGGCCGCAACTGTGGATAACGAGCGTCCGAGAAACAGACCGCCCACAGCAATAGAAACGACCGCGGGCTTATGCAAACGGTTCTCTGCACGGGAATATAAAACTCCCGCATGAGCGGGAGCTTTATATTGGAACGGGTGACTATCGCCGAGCCTTCTTCTTGCCACCCGCCTTGCGGCGTCGTACCATAGATTTCTTCTTGCTGGGAGGCACTCCTGAATTTTTCGCCTCCCGCATTAGGAGCAGGTGCCGACCGTGCCCCGTGCCACAACTCCGTTGTAGCACAAGAGCGTGCACCCGCTTACATCTCATTCGCGCAAGAGCGATGAACGACTCATCGCGATTGCAAACTCTGTACCCATCATGGGGAATTTTCCCCGGCGATGCAACTGTGGATAAGTTCCGGTTTCGTCTCCGAGCCGAACGAGGAGATACGAAACCGAGAACCCCCTCCTTTCGATCGAAAGGAGGGGGTGAATGATTTTATGGCTGATCGCTCGGCTCGCAGATAAAATCATTCAAACCCCACATACCGGATCTCCTCCTCCAGGAGAAGCCCGTAGCGGCGGTGGACGCGCTCTTTGGCCAGGCCCGCGAGCATGACCACCTCTTCGGCGGTGGCGCCTCCGGTGTTCAAGAAAAAATTCCCGTGCCGCTCCGAGACCTTCGCCCGGCCGATGGCCCGCCCTTTCAGACCGACCTGATCAATGAGGAAACCGGCGGGAATGGCCGGGTTTTGGCGGAACGGAACAAGCTCGGGGTGGCGCTCCAGCAGCCGCTCGGGATCAACGTCGCGCCGCGTCCAAGGGATGTTCTTGAACATACAGCCGGCCGAGTGCGTCCCGATATCCTGCGCCTCGGCTCGGCGGGCGGTGTGCTCACGGATGAGGCGCTGGCCCGATGCCGAATCACCGGGCCGGAGCGCTAACGTCGCCGACAGGATGACGAGCTCCGGCCGGCGCTTGAAGATACTGTCGCGGTAGCTAAATCGGGCCTCCGAACCCGGCCACGACTCGGTCGCACCGGTCAGGGCATTGAAGACGGCGACGGAGGAGACCACGTCTTGCATCTCGCTCCCGAAGCAGCCGGCATTGCCGAAGACCGAACCGCCGATCGTGCCCGGCACGCCAATGGCCCATTCAAATCCGGTGAGCCCGGCCTGGGCAGCCGCGGCCACGGCGCGGGCCATCGGCGCTCCGGCATCGGCGATGAGCTCCGTGCCCGTGACGCGGATGCGGCCCGCTGCCGGGTGGATGACCACGCCGGGAAACCCCTGATCCGAGACGAGCACGTTCGATCCGGCGCCGAGCATAACCCACGGGGCCCCCCGCTCCCGAGCCAATTGGACGCCAGCAGCAACGTCTTTTGCGCTCTTGGCCGCCACGAAAAAGCGGGCCGGGCCGCCGATCTTGAAGACGGCGTGTCTGGCCAGCGGTTCAGATTCTTCCATGACTATTGCCATATTGGGATAGTACAATAAAATGGAGAGACGCCCATAGCATCCCCGTCCCGCCGCGGCCATGGGCCAGAGCGCTCGATACGTTCATCCCCTCCTTTTGATCGAAAGGAGGGGACGCAATCCCGCACCTTTCTTTCTTGGACTTGGAATGGGTCATGGAGCTGGCCCCGTTAGAGGCAAGACGCCGCAGGCGTCTGCCGCGCCTCTGGCGCGGGCCTCTAACGGGGCTGGCACTCATCCCGCACCTTCCTTTTCACGGCCGTAGGAGCCGGCACTCACAAAAGACAAATAGAATTGGAGTCAACCCTCCTACGGTCTTGCAAGAGAAGGTGCGGGATGGTGCGGTGACAATCCGCCAAAGCGTTAGCGGCGGCGGAGAGCCAACCTCCTATAGACCTCCGGAGCGCCAGAAGGCGGGAGGGCGAGCGCAAGGTAATCGGCCTTCGTCCTGCGAAAAGCTGGGCTTCGGCGGATGCTGAATGCTTCAGCTGCTCTTCCGCTTACAGCGGAATCGCAGGAAACATTCGCACGTATAAAGCCCCCGGAAGGGGGCTTTATACCGACAAATAGTCAGAGCTTTCGCCCCGCGCAGGCGGGAACAAAAGACACTCACAATCTATCCGTAGCAGAGCCAACCGCTGCTGTCAAGACAGAAATCCACACCCGGGCTATTGACCCTGCAGGGCCTTCAACTGGTCTTGCAGGATTTTCAGTTGATCTTGGAGGGCTTTGATCTTTGCCGCCTCATCAAGAGCGGCAGATGGCGGGGATGTTGGAGTTGGTGCGGGCGCAGCGCCGAGGAGCTCGTTTACCTTGGCCCGCGTCTTGGGGCCGACGAAGCCGTAGCCGGGATCGCCGGAGGCGGCAATGCCGTACTTCTCCTGGAAGCGCTGGACCGCGCGCCGGGTGGCTGCCCCGAAGTAGCCGGTTAGGAGACCCTCCGGGTACACATTCGTATCTTGAGCCAGGAGTTGTTGGAGGGTGTTGACATCATCCCCGCGTGAACCGACACTCAATGACCGAGTAATCGCTCCCGCGGCGGGGACTGGGACAGGCGCTGGTGCCGGAACCGGGGCTGGCCCGGGAGCCGGTGCCGGTGCCGCCTTGGCAAACACTTCGGCGAGCTTGGCTCTTGTCAGCGGACCAACACGGCCCACGGCCGACAGGCCGTACTTCTGCTGGAAGCGCCGCACCGCTCGTTGCGTAGCTGGACCAAAGTATCCGGTCACCAAGCCCTCAGGATAGAGCGAGCTGTCGGTTGCCAGATAGGCCTGGAGTTGTGAAACCTCATTGCTCGCGGAGCCGAGGGCAAGATCGGATGTAATGCTGAATGCCGGTGCAGGAGTCGGGGCTGGAGTCGGAGCGGGTGCCGGAGCCGGGGCGGGCGCTGGCGCCGGGGGAGGAATGCCGCCACCCCCACCACCTCCGCCGCCGCCACCGCCTTCCCCTCCGCCCCCTCCGCCGCCGCAAGTGGTCGCGCTTGGCGATACGGTAAAGGTCTTGGTGCTTGCGCCGGAACCGTTGTCAAAAGTCACTTTATACGTACTGCCGCAGGTCTCGGTGAAGGCGGGAATGCCGGAGGAAGGAAAGGTGAGGATCGTTGTATCCGGCGAGGTAAAGGTAATGCTGTTGCCCCCCTGCATCACGAGCTCCATGTTCCCTGCCGAAATCGTGGTCGTCGCCACCTCTCCGGAGACGGTGTAATTTTTCGTACCGCTCCCGAGGGTGAAGGGCACAGTGATGCCGAGGTTGACCCCGGCCAGAGCACTAAGCGGGGCCGCGAGCAGTATGCCGGTAATGGCAACCCGAATGAGAACGTGTTTCATAGGTTAGCGCGAGGCGGCCCCACGCTCCGAGGAGAGCATGGCACCGACCAACTCACATCTCAACACGGGTTATTGACAGCGACCCGGCTCTACAACGAGGTAACCCGCTCCGCCGGCTCCGATAATCGCGGGCGGAAGGGCAGCGATTGTGTTCGTAGCGCCGGTGCCGCCGACATAGATCCGGATCCATTTCGCACCGCTGACATCGGCACCACCTCCTTTCAGCTCAATGCATCCACTGACCGTGGCGGTGGTCGATTCGAGCGAGAGGGTTGTTGTTGCCGCTGAACTTACCGCGAGGTCACCGCTCGCCCCCACGCCTTGGTAGGGTGATGTCGTGCCGTTGAGTCCAACATTGCCGCCGAAAACAGCCGGTCCGGAGGTCTGGATGGCGCCGGTACCCGTGGTGGCGAACCCGACGCCGAGGCCGCCGGTGAAGTAGCC
>CAYJUW010000012.1:0-19735 GCA_964373495.1 uncultured Candidatus Saccharibacteria bacterium
CTAGGGATTAGGGACTAGGCACTAGGCGCCGAATCTAGTGCCTAACCACTAGTGCCTAGTGCCTCATGATGATGGCGATAAAAATCAAGCCGTTAGGCGATCGGGTGCTGATCGAGCCCATCACCGAAGCCGAGAAAACCAAGGCCGGGATCTACCTGCCGGACACCGCATCCAAGGAGCGGCCGGAGCAGGGCCGGGTGATTGCCGTTGGCGAAGGCAAGACGCTCGATTCCGGCAAAACCGTTCCGATCAAGGTCAAGAAGGGCCAGAAGGTCCTGTTTACGAAGTACGGCCCGAACGAGATAAAGGTCGGGGGGAAAGAGTATTTGATTGCGAAAGAGGAAGACATCCTAGCCATCATCGAGTAACTCGATGATGGAAGTCCGAAGTCCTAAACCCGAAACCCTAAACAAATCCCAATGACCAAAATCAAAAATTCAAAACACGTTTTGGGTTTGAGTATTTGGATTTTGAGTTTGTTTAGGGTTTAGAGCTTGGGGTTTAGGGTTTCATACGAAGTATGGCAAAACAAATTCTATTCAACGACGCGGCTCGCCACGCCCTCAAGCGCGGCGTAGACAAAGTCGCAGATGCGGTACGGGTCACCCTCGGCCCCAAGGGCCGGAACGTGGTGCTGGACAAGGGCTACGGCAGTCCGACCATCACCAACGACGGCGTGACCATTGCCAAGGAGATTACGCTCGAAGACAAGATCGAAAACCTCGGCGCCGAGCTGGTCAAGGAGGTGGCCTCCAAGACCAATGACGTGGCCGGCGACGGCACGACCACGGCCACGCTTTTGGCTCAAACCATCATCACCGAGGGCTTCAAGCACTTGGCCGCCGGGGTCAACCCGGTCGGCATTCAGCGCGGCATCCAGCGTTCGAGCGACCTTGTGGTGGAGCACTTGAAGAAGATGTCCCATCCGGTGGCCGGGCACGCCGAGATCGCCCAGGTGGCGACCATATCGGCCAAGGATCGCGAGATTGGCAAGCTCCTGGCGGACATCATTGATAAAGTAGGGAAGGATGCCGTGATTACCGTCGAGGATTCCCAGACCTTCGGCGTGGAGCAGGAGGTCGTGGAGGGGCTGCAGTTCGACCGCGGCTACGTCTCCCCCTACATGATCACCAACGCCGAGCGGATGGAGGCGGTCTATGAGAACCCTCAGGTTTTAATCACCGATAAGAAGCTCTCGAGCTTGCAGGATATCCTGCCGGTGCTCGAAAAAGTGGCCAAATCCGGCCGGAAGGAAATTGTCATCATCGCCGAGGACGTGGAGGGCGAGGCCCTGGCTACGCTCGTGGTCAATAAGCTCCGCGGCGCCTTCAATGCTCTTGCGGTCAAGGCGCCGGGGTTCGGCGACCGCCGCAAGGAAATGCTCGAAGACATCGCCATCGTCACCGGCGGCCGGGTGATTTCCGAGGAGGTCGGCTTGAAGCTCGAGAACGTTGATCTGGAAATGCTCGGCTCGGCCAGGCGCGTCGTGGCCAATAAGGAAACCACCACCATCATCAGCGGCCGCGGCAAAAAGCCGGACATTGAAAAGCGGGTGAAGCAGATCCGCGCTGAAATCGAGAACACAAAATCCGAGTTTGACCGCGAGAAGCTCGAGGAGCGTTTGGCCAAGCTCTCGGGCGGCGTGGCCCTGATCAAGGCCGGTGCGGCCTCGGAGGTGGAACAAAAGGAGAAGAAGCTGCGCATCGAGGACGCCATCCAGGCCACCAAGGCGGCCATCGAGGAGGGGATCGTGCCTGGCGGCGGCGTGGCCCTGCTGCGGACGGCTCCGGCGCTGGCTGATGCCATCAAGCGCCTGGAGCGCGATGAGCGGATTAGCCACGATGAGAAGGTCGGCATGGAAATTCTGGCATCAGCCCTCGAGGCGCCCCTAAAGCAGATTGCCATGAACGCCGGTCTGGAGGGCACGGTCGTGGCCCAGGCGGTGAGGAAAATGAAGGGCTCGTCGGGCTTCAATGCCGAGACCGGCGAGTACGAGGATTTGGTCAAGGCCGGCATTGTGGATCCGACCAAGGTGGTGCGCTCCGAAATCCAGAACGCGGCGTCCGTAGCCGGCATGCTGCTGACCACCGAAGCCGTGGTCGGCGAACTGCCGAAAAAGGAGGGTCCGCCAGGCGGCGGGATGCCCTCGATGCCGCATGAGGACTACTAGCGAGAATCTGGAATCTGGAAATTAGAATCTAGTAGTGCGAGTAAACCCCAAATCCCCGCGCATGCGCGGGGCTTTGGGTGCCAGAAGAATCAGTTAGCGCGGCTCTTCTTTTTTGTTGGCATTTCGCCCTATTGCACCTCATGCCGATGTGTTATACTTGCGGCATATGTTCACCACCTACATTATTCTTGGCGTTCTCGCATTGCTCATCATCTGGCTCATTGCGGCCTATAACGGCCTGGTGCGGCTTCGCCAGCAGGCCGTGGAGGCGCTCTCGGATATTGACGTGCAGACCAAACGGCGCTTTGACCTCATCCCCAACCTGATGGAGACGGTGCGCGGCTACATGGGCCACGAGCGCGAGACGCTCGAAAGCGTTACGCATGCGCGAACGCAAGTCATGGCGGCCAAGAGTCCCGGCGAGCAGGCCCGGGCCAACGACATGCTCTCCAACACCCTGAAAACGCTTTTTGCCGTGTCGGAGAGCTATCCCGATTTGAAAGCCAACGCCAACTTCCTCGATCTCCAGCGCGAGCTGGCCGACACCGAGAACAAAATCCAGGCCAGCCGCCGCTTCTACAACGCCAATGTCCGCGACCTCAACGTTGCCATCCAGCAGTTCCCGAGGAACATCATTGCCAATGTTTTCGGTTTCAAGGGGATGGAGTTCTTCGAGGCGGAAACACCGGAGGAGCGCGAGCCGGTGAAGGTGAAGTTTTGAACCACGAGTCACATATCACATAACAAGACACACGACGTTCGCCGCCGTTTACCGTTTTTGCGTTTCGTGATTCGTGATATGTGATATGTGGTACGTGCATCGTAGGGCACTCGCGCCGGAGCGTTATCCACAGTTTAGTTTCCTTGGCTATTGACAGGAAACGCCGGCCGAGTATAATGGCATCAACAACGCGAAAACGCCCGCCCCATAGTCATCTGGTCATCGAAAGGAGGGTGTTTACCGATAAAATTTAGAGCTTTGCGCGAAGAATCCCCGTCTGCAATACGGCGGTAAGTCCGCGAAAATTAATTGCACCCTTTGTAAAAGGGCCAATTTCTTTTGTTTTGTATTTGCGCATCTGTTTGTAGGCGCATTCGTATGTCATAGCGTATAGTTTTGACGTTGCGCATTATATTTATGGAACTTCCCAAGAAATATTTTTCACGCTATCGGCCGCCGATCGTCGGGCTGCCGAATCTTTCGGAAATACAGCTCAACTCCTTTCAGCGCTTTCTCGAAACCGGGCTGGCCGAGCTCTTCCGCGAGGTGTCGCCGGTGACTTCCCTGGCCAAAGACCTCCTGCTCGAGTTCGGGAGCTATTACCTAGACGAGCCGAAATTCACCGAGGTCCACGCCAAAGAACACAACCTATCCTACGAATCGCCGCTGCGTCTCAAGGCCCGCCTTACGAATAAAAAGACCGGCGAGGTCAAGGAGCAGGAGATCTATCTCGGCGACTTCCCGCTGATGACCCCGCGGGGCACGTTCATCATGAACGGAGTTGAACGGGTCATCGTCTCGCAGCTCATCCGTTCCTCGGGGGTGTACTTCACCGCACATCAGGTTCGCGGGAAACGCTACTACGGCGCCAAGATCATCCCCAACCGCGGGGCATGGCTGGAGTTTGAAACCGAACTTGACGATTCCATGCACGTGCGCATTGACCGCAAGCGTAAGGTGCCGGCCTCAACCCTGCTCCGCGCGTTTGGTATGGCTTCGGACGAGGAGATGCTGGCGGCCTTTCCCGGCGCGGATTCCGACGCCGCGTCCTCGCCCATAGCCAAGACCCTGGCCCGCGATCCGGCCAAAACCCAAGACGAGGCCTTCATCGAAATTTATAAGCGCATCCGCCCCGGGGAGCTCGCCGCCGCGGACAACGCCCGCTCCTTGATTTCCTCCATGTTCAGCTTTGACCGCTATGACTTGGCGCCGGTCGGCCGCTTCAAGTTCAACCAGCGCCTGGGAGCGCGCAAGGATCCGGCCCTGGAGGCCAGCCGCATTCTCGATCTGGCCGATTTGGTCAGCGTGCTCTCCGAGATTATCCGCCTGAACCAGGCCGGGGACATTCCGCCCGACGACATTGATAACCTCGGTAATCGCCGGCTCCGTGGGGTGGGGGAGCTCCTGCAAAATAAGCTCCGCGTCGGCATCCAGCGCTTGGTACGGATCGTCCGCGACCGGATGTCCACGCTCGACCCCTACACCATGACCCCGGCCCAGCTTTTGAACGCCCGGCCCTTCATGGCTTCGGTCAAGGAGTTCTTCACCTCTTCCCAGCTCTCGCAGTTTATGGATCAAATCAACCCCTTGGCCGAGCTTGAGCACCGGAGGCGGCTCTCGGCCATGGGGCCCGGCGGCCTCACCCGCGAGCGGGCCGGATTTGAGGTCCGGGATGTGCATCCGTCGCACTACGGCCGCATCTGCCCGATTCAGACGCCGGAAGGCCAGAACATCGGCCTGGTCGGGCACCTGGCCGGACAGGCCCGGGTCAATGACCTCGGCCTCATCGAAACGCCCTACGTCCGGATCAAGTCCGGCCGCACCACCGAGGAGGTGGTCTACCTCGATGCCTCGGCCGAAGCCCGTTACAACATCGCGCATGCCGGCGTACCGGTCGACGGGGAGGGATTCCTGGTTGAAGAGAAGGTGGAGGCGCGCATTGGCGGCAACCCGGGGGTCGTTGAGCGCGGCCTGGTGGATTTCATGGACGTGTCCCCGCAGCAGGCCATCTCCATTGCCACCAGCTTGATTCCGTTTTTGGAGAACGATGACGCCAACCGGGCCATGATGGGCTCCAACATGCAGCGCCAAGCCGTGCCCTACGTCAGGACTGAGCGGCCGCTCGTGGCCACCGGACGGGAGGAGAAGGCCGCGCGCGACTCCGGGCGCCTGGTCATCGCCGATGCGGACGGGGAAATCGCCAAGGTGGACGCGCGGGAGATCGTGCTCCGGACCAAGGCCGGGGACATTGCCTACCCCTTAACTACATTCCTGCGCACCAACGCCTTCACCGCCATTCGCCAGCAGCCGAGCGTCTCCAAGGGCCAGCAAGTGAAAAAGGGCGAAGTGCTCGCCGACAGCTCCTCAACCGACCGGGGCGAACTCGGCCTGGGCAAGAATCTCCTCGTGGCCTTCCTCTCCTGGCACGGCTGGAACTACGAAGATGCGATCATCATTTCCGAGCGGCTGGTTACCGAGGACGTGTTCACCTCGGTCCACATCGAGGATTACTCCATTGCCGTCCGGGACACCAAGCTCGGGCCGGAGGTCACGACCTACGACATTCCGAACATTTCGGAGGAGAAGCTGAAAAATCTCGATGAGGATGGGGTCATCCGCATCGGCGCGGAGGTCCACTCCGGCGATCTGCTCGTTGGCAAAGTCTCGCCCAAAGGCGAAACCGAGCTCACCCCCGAGGAGCGGCTGCTGCGGGCCATCTTCGGCGAGAAGGCCCGGGACGTGCGCGATACGTCCCTCCGCCTCCCGCACGGCAAGCGCGGCCGCGTGGTCGGCATCAAGGTCTTCTCGCGCGATCACGGCGACAAGCTCGATGCCGGCGTGATCAAGCAGGTCCAGGTGGAAGTGGCGCAGCTGCGCAAGGTTGCCGTCGGCGACAAGCTGGCCGGCCGCCACGGCAACAAGGGCGTAATCGCCCGGATCCTCCCGGCCGAGGACATGCCCTACCTTTCGGACGGCCGGCCGGTGGATATTATTTTGAATCCCCTGGGCGTGGCCGCCCGGATGAACCTCGGCCAAATTTTAGAAACGCACCTGGGCATGGCCGCCCGGCTCCTCGGCTACCAGGCCATTTCCCCGTCGCTGGCCGGCGCCACCGAAGAGGAGATTAAAGCTGAGCTCGGCCGAGCCGGCTTTCCCGCGGACGGCAAGGTGGCGCTCTTTGACGGTCTCACCGGTGAGCGATTCAAGCAGAACGTGACCGTCGGCGTGGCCTACATCATGAAACTGAACCACCTCGTCGAGGATAAGATCCACATGCGCTCCATCGGCCCCTACTCGCTCATCACCCAACAGCCCCTGGGTGGCAAGGCCCAGTTCGGCGGCCAGCGCTTCGGCGAGATGGAGGTCTGGGCGCTGGAGGGCTATGGCGCCGCACACATCCTTCAGGAGATGCTGACCATCAAATCCGATGACGTGCACGGCCGAGCCGCCACCTATGAGGCCATTATCTCCGGCGAGCGGATCAAGAGCCCGAACGTGCCGGCATCGTTCCACGTGCTGGTCAACGAGCTGAAGGGTCTGGCCCTCTCCGTGGTGTTGAAAGGCGGCGAGGAGCGGCCCAGTCCGCCGGCGCCGGCAGCCAGCGTACCCGCGGCACGGCGCACGGAAGCGGTGCGAACCCGCGCCAAGTAAACCAAAATCCGAAGCACGAAGCACGAAATTCGAAACCCGAGACAAATCTCAATGCCCCAAATCCAAAATTCAAAACGTGTGTGGGATTTGGAAGTTTTAATTTCGAATTTGTCCCGCAACTTCCGCGACCGAAGGGAGCGAGAAGTTGGCGAGGATCCCGCACCTCCCGAACCGCTGCCTCGTGGTGCGAGGGAGTCAGTTTCGCGGAAGTGCGGGATCGCGCACTCTAACCTCACTTCGTTCGGGATGGTGCGCGGATTTCGAATTTCGAGATTCGAATTTCGGATTTCGCGTACTGGGCCATGACCACCGAAACCCCCGTCCAAGATTTTACGTCCATCGTCTTGAAACTCGCCTCGCCCGAGGAAATCCTGTCGTGGTCCAAGGGCGAGGTGACCAAACCCGAGACGATCAACTACCGGACGGCCAAGCCCGAGCGGGACGGGCTCTTTGATGAACGCATCTTCGGGCCGACCAAGGACTACGAGTGCTACTGCGGCAAGTATCGCCGCCTCCGCTACAAGGGCATCATCTGCGACAAGTGCGGGGTGGAGGTGACGCGGGCCATCGTCCGAAGAGAGCGGATGGGGCACATCACCCTGGCCGCCGCGGTGAGCCACATCTGGTTCCTCCGCGGCGTGCCGTCCAAGATCGGCCTCATCCTCGACATGTCCATCACGGACCTGGAGAAAGCCATCTATTTTGCCGGCTACGTCGTGACCGCCATCCACGAGGACAAGCGCAAGAAGACCCTCGAGGAGATTGAGCGCGAGTTCAAAGTGAAGTCGCAAAAGGCCGTCGGGGCAGAGATCGAGAAACTGAAGGCGGCCAAAGAAAGAGCCAAGGAGGAACTCCGGGGCCTGAAGCCCTTAAAGGTGCTCTCCGAGGTGGAGTACCACCGCGTGAGTTTGAAATTCGGGGACGTGTTCGAGGCCGGCATCGGGGCCGAGGCCATCCGCAATATTTTGACCGCCGTGGACCTTGAGCGGCTGGAGGCCAACCTCGAGGCCGAGCTCGAGACCGCGCCGCCGGTGTTGAAGAAAAAGCACCTGAAACGCCTGAAGGTGGTGCGCTCGATGATTGCCAACCGCTTGCGGCCGGAATGGATGTTCCTGACCGTGCTCCCGGTGATCCCGCCTGACCTTCGGCCCATGGTACCCTTGGACGGCGGCCGCTACGCTTCCTCGGACCTGAACGATCTCTACCGCCGGGTCATCAATCGCAATAACCGCCTAAAGCGCCTGTATGAGTTGCGAGCCCCGGAGGTGATCACCCGGAACGAGAAGCGCATGCTCCAGGAGGCGGTGGATGCCCTGATTGACAACTCGGCTCGGCGCGGCCAGGGCGCGGTGACCTCGCAGATCCAGCGCCGCCCCCTAAAATCGCTGGCCGATATCCTGAAGGGCAAGCAGGGCCGGTTCCGCCAGAACCTCTTGGGCAAACGGGTGGACTACTCCGGCCGCTCGGTGATCGTGGTCGGCCCGTCGTTGAAGCTCCACCAGTGCGGCCTGCCCAAGGAGATGGCCCTTGAGCTCTTCAAGCCCTTTGTCATCCGCAAGCTCATCGAGCGGGAGCTGGCCCACAACATCCGGGGCGCGGGGCGCCTGATCGAGGACCGGCCGCCGGAGGTGTGGGCGCTTCTGGAAGAGGTTATTGCCGAGGGCAAGTTGGTGCTCTTGAACCGCGCCCCAACCCTCCATCGTCTGGGCATCCAGGCCTTTCAGCCGGTCTTGATCGAGGGACACGCCATCCAGATTCACCCCATGGTCTGCCCGCCGTTTAACGCCGATTTCGACGGCGACCAGATGGCCGTGCACGTGCCGCTGACTGAAGAGGCCCAGGCCGAATCGCGCGAGATCATGCTCTCGGCTCTGAATCTCTTGAAGCCGGCCAACGGCCACCCCATTGTCGAGCCGACCAAAGACATGGTCCTGGGCGCCTTCTGGGCGACGACCATTGAGCAAGGGGCGGCCGGTGAGGGCAAGATCTTCGCCGATGAGCGGGATGCAATCGCCGCCTGCCTGCACGGGGCCGTGGATCTGCGCGCCAAGATCAAGGTGCGGCTCGCCGAGCGCCAGTCCGCAGACAGCCAGGGCGAATCGGGCGGGGTGGAAACCTCGGTCGGTCGGCTCCTCTTCAACCGCCTCCTGCCTCCGGACTATCCCTTTGTCAATCAGGGAATGAAATCCACCGACGTGGAGGCCCTGGTCGGCGATCTCATCCAGCGCTACGGCATTCCCAACGTTCCTCCCATTCTGGATGCGTTGAAGGACTTCGGGTTCCACTACGCCACGGTTTCGGGCATCTCCTGGGGTATGGACGATCTAAAAATTCCGGCGATCAAACAGCAGGGAATTGCCGAGGCCGAAGAGGAGATCAGCCGGATTGACGATTACTACCGGCGGGGGCTCCTGACCGATCGCGAGCGCTACGGCCGGGTGGTGGAGATCTGGAGAAGCGTCATGGACAAGGTCCGCGAGGCCCTGCCCAAAACTCTTGATCAGGACGGCCCGGTTTCAACCATGGTCATCTCCAAGGCGCGGGGTACGTGGATTGCGGTCAACCAGATGTCGGGCATGAAAGGCCTGGTGGTCAACCCGGCCGGCAAGATCATTGAGCTGCCGGTACTCTCCTCCTACAAGGAGGGCTTGAACGTGCTCGAATACTTCATCTCCACCCACGGCGCCCGCAAGGGCACGGCCGACACGGCCCTCAAAACCGCGGTGGCCGGCTACCTCACCCGCCGGCTGGTTGACGTGTCCCAGGACGTGATCATCTCCGAGGAGGACTGCGGGACAAAGCGCGGTTTTGCCATCTATCGGAGCGACTCCGATGAAATCGGCCGGGCGTTTGGCATGCGGATCATGGGGCGGGTTGCCGCCCGCGATGTGGTGAGCCCGGACGGCCGGGTGCTGGTGAAGACCGGCGAGATGATCGTGCGGCACGTGGCCGAGGAGATTGAACGCTCGGCCGCGAGCGAGGTGCTCGTCCGTTCGCCGATCGCCTGTAAGGGCGAGGCCGGCATTTGTCGGGCCTGCTACGGCCTGGACCTCGGCCGTGACGAGCTGATCCGCCTGGGCGAGGCCGTGGGCATCGTGGCCGCGCAGTCCATCGGCGAGCCCGGCACCCAGCTTACCATGCGCACCTTCCACACCGGCGGGGTGGCCGGCGGCGGCGACATCACCACCGGTCTGCCGCGCGTCGAGGAAATCTTTGAAGTGCGGGCGCCCAAGGGCCAGGCGGTGCTGGCCGGTGTCAATGGAACCGTCGTGGAAATCCAGGAGGTCAACCGCGAGAAGATCATTCGTGTGGAGGTCGAGCCCGCGCTGGAGGATCTCGCCGCGGCCGGGGCGAAGACGCCCAAGGGGAAAAAGAAGAAGGCCGGCCTGTCAAGGGAGATCCAGGAACTCTCCGTGCCGCCGGCCACCGGCCTGAAGGTTGGAGTCGGGAGCCGCGTAGCAAAAGGTGATCTCCTCTCGGAGGGGCACGCCGATCTGAAGGAGCTCTTCGGACTCTGCGGCAGCGAGCCGACCCAGCGCTACATCGTCAAGGAGGTGCAGAAAATTTACTCCCTGCAGGGCGCGCCGATCCACGACAAACACATCGAGGTAATCGTTCGGCAAATGTTCAGCCGCGTCCGGGTCAAGGATGCCGGAGAGGCCCGGTTTACCGCCGGCGAAGTGGTCGAGAAGCTGGCCTTCCGCGAGGAGAACCGCCGGCTGCTCCGTGAGGGCCGGAGGCCGGCTACGGCCACGCAGATGCTCCTGGGCATCACCAAGGTGGCCCTCACGACCTCAAGCTTCCTCTCGGCGGCCTCTTTCCAGGAGACGGCCCGCGTGCTCATCAACGCCGCCATCGAAGGCCGGGAGGATCATCTCCGCGGCCTGAAGGAGAACGTCATCATCGGCCGGCTCATTCCGGCCGGCACCGCCTACCGCAAAAGATGATGCCAATAGTGCGAATGCAATGCCAATCTGGCGAATTGCGAATCGGTATTCGCGATTGGTAGATTGGCATAAGATTTGTAGATTGGCATCATACTGAGCTATGCTCATGATTCGATTCCAACGCGTCGGCCGCCGCAACGATCCGGCCTTTCGCGTTGTGGTGACCGAGAAGCGCTCCAAGCCCAAATCCGGGGAGCTTGAGATTCTCGGATCCTTCCACCCCAAGACCAAAGAAACACGCTTCAAGGCGGAGCGAATTTTGCATTGGCTTTCCCAAGGGGCGCAGGCCAGCCCCCGGGTGCATAACCTCTTGATCTCGCGCGGGATCATCAAGGGTAAAAAAATACCCGTGGCGCCGGCTGCTCTGCCGCGCGCGGCCGCCGAGCTGGCGCCCGCCGAAGCGGACGAGGTTCGCCCGGCCGAGTCGGGCGGCGAACCAGTGCCCCTGCCACATGGAAAATCGCCGGAGGCGCCGGAGGAAGTCGCCCCGGCTGCGGACGTTGACGGCCGGGGCGCGAAGCCGTAGCATAGAGGTGAGCAGCGTTACCGCTCGGAAAGGTCGCATAGATTGCACAGCAAAGAGGCAAAGAGCGCGGCGCAAAGGGCAAATCGTTCTGGAAGATAGAGACGATTCGCGATTGGCGCTAAGCGATTTGCAGCATAATGGCTAAAGAATACGCTGACGCGGAGTTCCTCGAGTACGTGGTGAAAGCCCTGGTGGATGAACCGGACAAGGTCGAGGTGGATCGCAAGGTGGACGAGATGGGCGTGCTCCTAACGCTTAAGGTATCCGCGCCGGACATGGGCAAGATCATCGGCCGGAACGGCAATACCGCCAAGGCCGTCCGATCGCTCCTCCGGGTGGTGGGCATGAAGAATAACGCCCGGGTGAACCTGAAAATCGAGGAGCCGGAAGGCGGAAGAGGCCCGCGGATGGATCGTGACGATGGGCCGCGTATGGAGCGCGCCACGTCCGTTGACCAGGCGCTGGAGGACCTGAAATTATAGTTCCCGAGCTTGTCGAGGGACTACCAAATATTCGCACTTCCGCAAACGCCGCAGTAGAATGGAGCTGCGGCTTTTGCTTTGCCCTTCGGAGCTTTAGCGGAGGAGGGTGTTGCCGCCGAGCGCTCGCCCGACATTTTTGCGCCACGCCTTCATCTTTGAGAAAATCGCTTCGTCCAGTTTAGCTGGACTTCGCGATTTTCAGCCGAGGGATCCCACTGCCAGCCCGATGGCGCAAAAAAGTGGGCTCGCGCTCGGTCTTACTTGTCCGGTCAATCCCTGAGCTTGTCGAAGGGCTACCACAAAAAAATGCCGCATCGTCCTACGATCGATGCGGCGAGCCGGCACCACGACCTTCGTCGGTCATGGAGCCTAATGGGGTTCTGGCTATACGTGACCACCGCGATGGGTCAGCACACGCGGGTCTCCGCGCAGTTTTGCAATGAACGGCCGCGCTAATGCATATGCGAGGCAGATCCACGCCATCGCTACGAGACCTGCGAGGCCGTACATTAAGGGAGGGGATGGCGCACGGAGATACAGTATATTGCCGAGGAGCGAAGGAACGACCAGTGCACCAACGGTAAGGACTACCAGACACAGCCATTCAATCAGCGACAAATTCGAGAACCTCACTGTCATCACCTCCTTGCGCTGAGAATAGCATACTCTCTAAGAAGTCGCAACATGCGTTTTGACGTCATAACAGTTTTTCCCGAGGCCTTCGAATCCTACCTCAATACTTCAATTCTCAAACGCGCCCAGGAGCGCGGCTTGATTTCAGTTCACCTTCATGGCCTCCGAAAATGGGGCAAAGGCCGACACCGCCAGCTCGACGACAAGCCCTACGGCGGCGGGGCCGGGATGGTGCTTATGGCCGAGCCAATTCTCAAGGCGGTAGCGGCAATCGCAAAGCGCAAAGCGCAAAGCGCAAAGCGTACCACGACAAAGATCCTGCTACTGTCGGCAAAGGGTAGGCAGTTCACCCAAAAGATAGCCCACGATTGGGCTAAACGCTATGACCAGCTCATTCTTATCTCTGGCCGCTACGAAGGCGTTGACGAACGGGTGCGCCTTGCGCTTAAGGCCGAAGAAGTAGCCATCGGCCCCTACGTCCTTACCGATGGCGATGTTGCGGCTATGGCGATTGTCTCGGCTGTCAGCCGCTTGATCCCCGGCGTTATCAAGCTTGAGTCGTTGCAGGAGGAGTCGCACTGGAACCTCCTGCTCAAGCGCGAAGCCGCGCCGCGGCAAGCGGGGCGAGGACTAGAATACCCGCACTACACCCGGCCCGAAGTGCTTCGTTGGCAGAGCAGATCCTATCGAGTTCCGAGAGTACTCCTTTCCGGAAACCATGCCGAGGTTGCAGCCTGGCGCGCAAGGCACCGCCACTGATTCGCAGCTGCTATCGCACGCATCGATCGGATAGCTGTACCGCTTTATGTCAACAGTCTCCCCGACGATCGTATGATGAATTGTTGACATTGAATCGGCGGATTGTTAACTTCGACGTATGGTACGGATCCACAGGAAGCTGCGGCTGAAACCTACGCATCCGGTCATCACACTAACTCAGCTCATTCTTGAGAAGCTTCTCGAGTTCGGAGAGGTGACCCTTGATGCATTCTTTCCGGCAAAGTACCCGGAAGCACGCCTCTGGCGCAGCATCCTTGGTCTCGATCCATCATACGAATTTTCACCGCGGACATTCTCAACGATTCTCTGGCGCTTGCGGCAGCAGGGACTCGTGGCTCGGCGCGGATCGCGGAAGGCACGTTGGTCACTCACGCCGGAAGGGGAAACCGTCCTGGAGAATTCCTGGACGGAGAATCCGTTCGCTGACCTGCCGCCGCCCGACCGAATCGCGCGTTTGGTCATATTTGACATACCCGAACGTGATCGCAAGAAGCGCGATGCCGTCCGGCAGGAACTTCTGGCTTGCGATTTTAAAGCCCTTCAGAAAAGCGTCTGGCTTGGCTATCGTCCGTTGCCCGAAGATTTTCTGGAACTCCTTGATGAGCTGAATCTCCGGAAACACGTCCACATCCTGACGATCCGTGACCCCGGCACCATCGCGACGGAATAGCGAGTGTATCTTATGTCAACAATCGTGCTGACGGTCGTCAGAGAAAGTGTTGACATTCATTTGTTCTGCTTCATCACCTCTGCTTCATCACCCCCGCTTTATCACCCACGACATCGTTCGGTCGACTCACTCATGGTATGCTGGATCAGTGAAAACACGTTTCGAATTCCCTAGGGGTTTTCTCTGGGGCGCGGCAACGAGCGCTCATCAGGTGGAGGGCGGCAACCGCAATGACTGGAGCGAGTGGGAGCGTGAAAATGCCTCGCGCTTGGCGCGGGAATCGGAAGGAACGTATGCGCATTTGAAGAACTGGCCCGAGATACGGGCGCAGGCCCAGGATCCCGCAAACTATATCTCCGGCCGCGCCTGCGACCATTACCATCGTTTCCGCAAGGATTTTGATATTGCCAAACAGCTGGGCCATAACGCCCACCGCTTTTCAATCGAGTGGTCGCGGATCGAGCCGGAAGAGGGAAAATTCAACGAACACGAAATCGAGCATTATCGCCAGGTGATCTTGTCACTCCGTGAGCGGGGCATGGAACCGTTCGTGACGCTCTGGCACTGGACCCTGCCGCTTTGGCTTCGTGATAGAGGCGGCGTGCTTGCTCCGGACTTTGCCGAGCGTTTCGCGCGCTATGCGGAGCGGATGGGGAAGGAACTCTGCGGCGAGGTTCGATTGTGGATGACGCTCAATGAGCCGACATCGGTGATCGCGAACGGGTATCATCGCGGCGTGTGGCCGCCGCAAGAGCGGAGCTTCGGGAAGGTACGGCGCGCATATCGCGCGCTCGCCGAGGCGCACCGGCAAGGCTACCGCGCTTTGCACGAAACGGTGTCGGGGGCAGAGGTTGGCTTCGGCAATATTCTGCTTTTCCTTGAACCCGAAAGCGCATCACCTCTTGACCGGCTTGCGGTCAGGATGTGGGAGCACTGGGCGAACGAACGGTTCCTGAAGCTCATCGGCGGTACGAACGACTATTACGCCCTTCAATATTATTTTCATTTTCGCGTCGCGTTCCCGAGGCGCATTCGGAACGCAAATGAGCGCATCTCGGATATGGGATGGGAGCTATATCCGGAAGGCCTGTATCATCTCATCATGCGATTCCGGAATGCGGGGAAGCCGATCTATGTCACCGAGAACGGCCTTGCGGATGCGGCTGATCGGGAGCGAGGGCGGTTCATCCGAAAATCCCTGGAAGCGGTTGCGCGCGCCATGCGCGAGGGCGCGGACGTGCGCGGCTATTTCCATTGGTCGCTTTTGGATAACTTCGAATGGGACAAGGGCTTCTGGCCGCGCTTCGGGCTTGTAGAAGTCAACTATAAAACGCTCGAGCGCAAAATACGCCCGAGCGCCGGGGAATATAGAAAGATCATCCAGGCAAACGCGATTGAGCTCTAATGTATATCACCCGTCATGCTGAGGAGCGCGAAGCATCCCGAGAGATCCTTCGGCCTCCGGCCTCAGGATGACATCCCGGCCACATGGGTTGGCTCACCCTAGCTACGCTCGCGCAATTTATCCTCGGGACCTCGGCGGTTTTCGACAAGCTCCTCCTGGCGCGGCGGTTCGTTGATCCGTGGCCGTACATCTTCTGGCTCGGCATCCTCGGGGCCTTTGCCGCGGTGTTCGTCCCCTTTGGGGTGGGCATTCCCTCCGCGGCGGTCATCGGTTTTGCCTTCCTCTCCGGGGCGTTGCTCCTGGCCGCGTTCTTCTTCCAGTTCTCGGCGCTCGAGATCGGCGAGGCGTCCGGAACGCTCCCGCTCGTCGGGGCCTTGGCGCCGATCGCGACTTTCCTCCTCGCCGCGCGCTTCCTCGGCGGACCGCTCGGGGGATTGGATGCGGCCGGGTTCGTGCTCCTCGCGGCAAGCGGCGCGCTCCTCGTGGCCTCGGAGAAGCGGCCGATCCGCACCCGGACGACCGCCGCGGTGGGCCTGGCCGCCCTCTGCTTCGGCGCCTCAACCGTGGCGGCCAAGGCCGCCTATCTCGGGACGAATTTCCTGACCGGTTTTTTCTGGATCAAGATGGGCGGGGTGCTCGCCGCCTTGGCGCTTCTTTTGCTTCCAGCACTCCGCAAAGCCATCCTCGGCGCCTCCGCCCATGCCGCGCCGCGCTCGCGCACCCTCTACTTCGCCAACCGCGCCTACGCCGGCCTGGGTTCGCTCTTTCTGGGCGGCGCGGTGTTCCTGGCGCACCCCGCTCTGGTCGAGGCCACCGGGAACCTCAAATTCGTGGTCATCGCATTTCTGGCCGCACTCCTGCTCCGCGAGCGCTTCCGGGGCTGGGTGCTTGCCGCCAAGGTTTCAGCGCTCGCGCTCATCGTAGCCGGATTTTCCCTCCTCGGACTCGCCGACTACGGCCGGGGCCTGCCGCCGGTTGCGGCTGACCGGCCGATCGCCTGGGGGCTCACCTATTCGGCGAAGTTCAGCCGCGAGCTCGGGCTTGATCCTCGCCAAACCCTGGAGGCGATCCTGACCGAGTTACGTCCCCGCAAGGTCCGCCTCGTTGCCTATTGGGACGATATTGAACGGGAGCAGGGGCGGTATGACTTCAGCGACCTCGATTGGCAGATCGAGTCAGCGCGTCAATCCGGGGCCGAGGTCATTCTGGTGGCCGGCTTGAAGGTGCCGCGCTGGCCGGAGTGCCATGCTCCATCCTGGGCCCGTGCCCTCAAAACCGAGGAACGCGAAGATGCCCTCCGGGCCTATCTACAAAACCTGGTTATCCGCTACCGCAACCGATCAGGCATCGCGATGTGGCAAATTGAAAACGAACCCTTCCTGGCCTTCGGCGTCTGCCCGGATCGCGGTCGGGGATTCCTGGAGCGGGAGATCGCGCTCGTGAAGTCGCTCGACCCGGAGCGGCCGGTTCTGGTCACCGATGGCGGCGAATTCGGGCTCTGGATCAAGGCCAGCCGTTCAGGCGACGTCTTCGGCACCACGATGTACCGCAAGGTCTACCCGCGGTTCATCGGCCCGATTTTCGGCGTCGTGGAGTACCCCATCAGTCCGGGCTTCTTCCGGGTCAAGGAGCGGATCGTCCGCGCCGTAAACCGAAGTCCTAGGCAGCGCATTATCGTCTCGGAGCTCCAGGGCGAGCCCTGGCTCCCCACCCCGCTCGGGGGGGCGCCTTACGAAGCGCAGGTCGCCGGGTTCAGTCCGGAATACTTCCGTGATACGATTGAGTTCGCCAGGGCCGCCGGCTTCGATGAGTATTACCTCTGGGGCGCGGAGTGGTGGTATCGAATGAAGGAGCAGCATAAAGATTCCCGCTACTGGGAGATTGCGGGCACACTCGTTCGCTCCGGGCAGTAGTCCCCCCAATCTATGGAAGTCGGACTTCAATAGATTGGGGGGTAACGCGGAAACCCATGAGACGGAGCTACTACCTCGGTATTGATATCGGCGGCTCAAAAATCCGCGGCGTGCTGTGGGATGGCAGAAGAGCGAGCGCGGCGGTGGAAGTCGCCACGCCGCGCATGAAAAGAGAATTCATGCGGCGCCTCTCGTCCTCAATTGCGCGGCTCTGGCGCCGGATGCCGGGACAGATCCGGGGTGTAGGTATCGGTGTGGCCGGCCGGATCCGTGGGACGCAGGTGGTCTCCAGCCGGAACATTTCATATCTCAGGGATTTTGATTTCAAGATCAAGATTTTGCCCCTGCCGGTTCCGATCCGTGTGGACAACGACGCGCGCGCGTTTGCGAGAGCAGAAGTACGGCTCGGCGCCGGGCGGCGGTCGCGGCGGATGCTTGCCTTCACCATCGGCACCGGCATTGGCCGCGCTTATGCCGAGAAGGGCCGTGTCAAGACCGTCAAGCGATTTGAGCACCCAGAGCCATGGGAGCGGCGCTATCAGCAAATTCGTGACTACGGAAACACGGCTAGGCTGGCGACGTTCCTCGGCAAAAAGCTAGCCGGGATGATCCGACGCTATAGGGCCGACACAATCGTACTCGGGGGTGGCGTCCTTGGTCGGCGCGGGTTCAGGAGGCGGCTGGCATCCAATCTCCGCGCCCAGGGTCTGAAGGCGAACGTTCGCCGCGGGTACTTCGGCCCGAACGCCGCGGCCATTGGCGCGGCACTTCTTTTCCGGGATAGTGATTGACCCCGTTAGATCCCGAAGGCTCTGACTTTCAAGCCCCGTTAGAAACATCGTTTCTAACGGGGCAAGGGCGGGGATCTAACGGGGTTGACTGCCGGTGCGTAAGGCATAGGATGGCAGTACGTTCTTTACGGTCCTGCACGAAATGAAACGCAAAGGAGGTGAGGCGTGTGGATCCGGAGCGTCTTGGCGAGGCGGTCGTGCGATGGGGTAGTATGCTCGTCCCGCGCCTCATCGGCGGCGCGATCATTCTGCTTATCATGAGAGGCGTCTATGGATTCACGGGATCGCGGGAGATGGCGTGGGCGCTGTTCGGGGGTATCTTTCTCATGATGGTGGGGCTGGAGATCCTCATAGATTCGTTCGGGCGTTCGCAGAAACCGCCGGGAGGACCGCCGGTTGCGCGGGCATAGGGCGTTGCCAGTCCCGCGAACGGCATCTCCCCATGAGTCGGGGAGATGCCTTTTTTCATCTGGCACGGGGACGGCGGGCCTTGACAGGTCTTGAGAGCTGCGCCTATACTGGAGGCACGATGGCAGATAACGTCGCCTAACAACTTTACAACCGAAGTTCAGTGCATCCACCACCGTTCCCTGCCCCGTAGTAGAGAGAATCTCTCACTACGGGGCTTGCGCGGGGATAGTGGTGGGTGTATTGTTTCGCCCGACGGGGAGGAGAGGACGTTGACAAATACATGAGCAACGGAAGTTGTAACCTTCCAGTTGTTCCGATCTAGTCCAGAAATCGAGCGAAGCGAAGATTTATGGCTACTAGATCGAGAATCCAGCGCCTTTTTTACGAGCGCAAAGCGGTGATGGCAGAAATGACGAATGGCCAACGCAACACAGTGCGGCACGCGGTGGCGAATAGCCAATCCCTTGAGGCGCGAAGCGTGCCGCGCCAGAATTGCTGGTAAAAAAGGCGCTGGGTTCCGATCTGGCTATGATTTTCCTGAACTCAATTTTCGGACAAAAACGAGAACAAGAGGAAGAAGGGGGTGAACAAAAATGAGACGGGTCATTGCCGTACTCAAAGGTGTCAAAAGATTCTTCGATGAGCTCGGCTACCTCTATACACCCAAAGGGTGGGCTGAGCATCTCACAAGCAAAGACAAGTGAACAGCGCGGTGCGGCGGCCCCAAAAGCCCGCTTCGATGGCGGCGGAGAGTAGGCGCCTAGAGCGCGAAAGCAGTCTCCCTGGGGCTCGAAGACGCCAAGCTTTCCTAGGGATAGGGTAAAAGGGTAGTCCGTTTTCCAGAAGTCGCGGTTTTAGAGGCTCCCTCTGCCGCACCAGTTTGCCACATTTGCCAGCGAGCGAATTGAGCGCTGCAAATGTGAGCATCCGCCGAAGTCCGCCAGCGGCGGACGTAGGCGGACATCTTTGGCAACCCTCGCCTTGAGCAGGGTCGAAGGGTTGCCCCTTTCTTCCTCTTGTTCTCGCATGATGCAGATTCCGCAGATTTCTACGCAGATAAACGCGGATACAATCGTATCTGCGTACATCTGCGTTTTATCAGCGTACATCTGCGTCGTGATCCAATGAGGATTTGATCCTGGTCCAGGACGAACGCTGGCGGCGTGGATAATGCATGCAAGTCAAACGGTCGCACTTCGCTATCGCTCAGTGCTCATATGATGCCAATGCGATGCGAATACAATGCCAATTTAGCGAATTGCGAATAGGTGTTCGCGATTTGTAGATTGGCATAAAATTCGTAGATTAGCATCATGTAAGCGACGAGCGGTAGCGAGGAGCGATAGTGGCGAACGAGTTAGTAACACCCTAGTACCTGCCCCAAAGACAGGCATAACTTCACGAAAGTGGAGCTAATACCTGATGGTCTGGTAGCTGGATTTTGAGCGTAAGGCAGGAAATCCCAAGCACCAAGCACCAAATCCCAAACAATATCAAATGTTCAAAATTCAAATGGCCAAAACGTGTTTGGAATTTTGAACATTGGAATTTTAAGTTTGTTTGGAATTTGTGATTTGGAATTTGGAATTTTCCCTCCCAAAGCGCCTTGTGAATAAAATCCAGTTACCAGTAAAG
>CAYJUW010000013.1:0-12939 GCA_964373495.1 uncultured Candidatus Saccharibacteria bacterium
TCAGCCAGTTCGCCTACCCCCTGCGTCGCGATCGCGGTGTGGAGATGGGTATTCGTCTCGATGTCTTCTGCAGAAATTCGTTTTTGGATATCTCCGACGGTTGCGCCTTTCAGCCAGCTATTGAAGGCCTCTTGGAAGCGCGCATCAGTGCGTTCGATACCGGTTTCCAGTTCGACGGCCGAGGTAAGATCTCTGGTTGCGTCGAGGACTTTATCATCCAGTTCGTACTGCTTCATCTCCTGGTGGAGGGCGATGCGCTGGGACGGCGTCATGACACCCAGAACCTGCTGGATTTCGTGCTTCTTCATGTCGCGGACGAAGTCGGCGCGTTCCGAGGCGGCCATGCTCCGCATGAGGTCGCGGCGGTATTCGGGTGAGACCTTGGCCGCTAAGGCCCGTCGTTGGAGTGCGGCCTTCTCGCGCTGTTCCCTCGTCCTCCGGCCGGCGGCGGCTACGGCTTCAACTGGTCGAGCCAGCGGCCGGAGGAGGCGGCGGGATGCGATCGCCCGCCCGACCGCTGAACCCAGTGCGGCTCCGGCGGCCGCGCCGGCGGCAATCTTCCCGGTGCCCCGCGCCCATTTACCCGCCGCACCCGTCATCTTCTTCCCCCACCCGGTGACGGTGGAGGCGCCATAGATGCCCATCTGGTTGGCGGCGAAGAGTGAGCCGATGAGGAGTCCGGCCATCATGAGATACTGTATGAGCGCCGGGAACCGATCGGACGATCCGGTTTGTGCGAATACTTGGGCGAAGCTCGAGCCCATTTCGATCGACAGGAAGATGAAGAACATGAACGCCGGGAAGAAGAACGACCACTTCATAAGCCGCTCCCACCACTCATTGTAGTAGCGCTGGGTGGCCGGCAGGATCATGAAGAGGAAGGCCAGCGGCCCAAGAATGAGAAGGAAGGCAAGCGAGATCGTCCGGACGAGGAGAAAAATTCCGCCAGCCAGGAGCACGAAAATGAGGATCGGGGTGATCAGGAGCTTGAAGAGCACCCCGGTCATTGCGGTTGTCAAGAGATCCTGATCATCCTTCGGGATGCGGAAGGTGAGCCGCCACGCCGCATCCCAGAGCGAGTTCAGGCACCAAGCGATCGGCAGGCCGGGGATGACACTTCCCCGTTCGTAGCAATCCCGTCTGATCTGGGCGCCGGCCTCGGCAAGCGTGATCGGATTTTGGGGTCTGGTGTCTTTGAGCACCGGGAATTTTGAGGCCAGCATCACCCGCGAGGCGATGGGGGCGAGGGGGATGTAGGTGCCCACGATTCCCTGGCGCTGTGCCTCGGTGGCGCTGAGCGGTGCGGAGATCCGGTCGTAAAATATTTTCGCAATCCCGTTTGAAAGGTTAATGAATGCACTCCCAATAGCCAAGCTGAAGTTGATCAAAAGGGCCGAGATGATCAACGTCGGCAGGAGTTGTCGGGCGGTGTACTTTGAGAAGTCAAAGATGGTGGCAATGGCGATCCAGAGGAGGATCAGGACAAAGAACAGATTGGCGATGCCGAGCGTGATGCCGAAGCCCAACTTGACGAAGGTGATGGTACCAATGGGGTGGAGGGCGAGGATAACCATTGCCTCAAAGAGGAACGCCGCAGCCGAGAGGATGATATTAATGAAGAAGTCGCTGACGATATCGAGTACCCAATAGATTACACAGCCGAGGCCCTGGGTGAAGATATCGCAGCTCACCTTTTCATCGCTGCCCGGAGTTTTGGAGCCCGCTTGAGGTTTGCCACTCTGGAGTTCCTTCATGAGCGCCTCGCAGGCCTGGTCTCCGGGAGCGCAGCCGGTGGCGGTCGGCGCCTCTATTGCGGCGGCAGAATACGGCAGGAGCACCGCGGGGATGAGCAACCCAAAAAGGAGTACAGCAAGCACAAGGCTCATCAGGATGGCCTTCCTCTTTGCCGCTGGTTTCCTCGCAGTTGATTCCATAGGGATCAAAGATTGATCACCGCTGGGGTTGGCGGAGGAGAACAATCAAGCGCGGTGAAGATCGTCTGCGGCGAGAAGCGACTGGTCTGGAGGTAGTGCACCCGCACCTGGTAGGAGGCACCAGCCGAGAATGCCGAGGGGGGAGCACTTGCGCCTGCGGTCGGGTCAAATCCGGTTGGCGCAATGGTGGAGAGCGCCGAGGGCGCGGCAAGCTTCGCCCAGAATCCGTCAAACTGGTTATTATTGTCATCCACCTGGATCTCAAAGCCCGAGGCGTTCTGTCCTGCTGCCTGCCACTGGATGGTGACGCTTGAGCCGGCGTTACCGCAGAAGGCGGTTAGCGTTGGCGCGGGAATTGGCGGAGGCGGCGGAGGGGGCGGAGGCGGCGCGGGTGCGGGTGGCGGCGGAGGGGGCGGGAATTGAAATGTCTGCTGGCCGGAGATCTGTGAGGGGAGCGGAGAGGACGAGGTAGTGGCGGCCAGTCCCCGCTCGATGAACACCTGGATCGCGGTATTGATGATCGCGGCTATTGCGGTCTGGACGTCGTCGGCAACGTCGGTCTGCCGGATGGGCGAGACGATCTGCGATTGCATGACCATCTCCGCAACGGCGCTCCCTGGCGTGGTGCATTTTCCAGTGTTCGGATCGCGGATGCAGAGGAATCCGGAGCCGGCGAGGTACTCTTTTTCAAAGGCGCTTACAGCTCGTTGTTCAGTTTTCAGTTTGGCATCGAGAACCGCGACCTCCGCGTTCCAAAAGTCATTTTCGGTCTGTTCGCTCGCCCATAGCGAAACGAAATCGCCAGAGTTCCCCTGAAGGAATCCGCCGTAGTCGCCGGGGAAGGTGCAGGCAAGCGCTAAACTGATGTCTCTTGCGAAGAAGGATTGAGGGGGGAGGGAGATGCCAGCGCAAAAGTTAATGCCGGTGAGCTGGGAAAGGAATATCCGGGCAGCGTTCTCGGCGGATCGGGCGATATCAATGGAAAAGCTCGCGGAAAACACTGGACCGCCGAAGTTGCCGGTGACGATCCAGCGGATGACCATGTCCCGGACGAGCTGGATGGCCATCTTCAAGATCGCCGTCGTAATTTGATCCTGAATGGACTTCCCCTGCAGGTAGGTGGTGGCGCCGGCGGTGCGGGTATTAACGCCGAAATTAGGCCGGTCAAAGACCGGGACGTATGAACCGGCGCCGCCGAGGAGCCCGCCGAGGAGGGAGCCGATGCTACCGGTCACGTCAAAGCCGCTCGTCACGCCGCCGAGATCAATGGCGCTGATGTCAAACTGTGCGATGTCGATGCCGAGCTCCCCGAGACCCACCGGCGAGATCGGCACCTCGGCCTCGAACGCCGAGGCGGCGATCGGTAGGCCGACCGCCTGGGCCAAAAGGACGAAGACAATCCCGGCAGGGATGAGGCGGGATACAAACCGTTTGTGGAATCTCCGACAGATCATGGCTGGCATGGGTTACCCTCCCGAGTTTTGCGTGATGCCCTTGGCGGCGAGTTCGGCCTCCAGCGCTTGATGGAACCGCGCGACCTCGTTTAAGAGTTCAATCCGCTGGCGTACGGCCAGGGCAGCGGCGAGCGGGTCTTGAGCGACGTTGCGGATGATCTCCACCGCTCGTTTGGTCTTGGCGAGGTAATTCAGCTCCTGCACCGCAAAGCTGCGGTAGGCCGACGGGACCGGGAGTCGCTGGATGTCCGCGATGGTTCGTTCGAGGGCGGCAATGATCGGATCGAGCTCGGCGAGCTTGGCGGCATTGCCAGACTGCAAGTACTCGACGAGGATCACAAGATCGCCCCGCCGTTCGTAGGGATCGAGATGCCGTATGTGCACCGCCGTGACCGCCTCAAAGTAGCGACGGGCCGCCTCCGCACCATCAGGCCCCGCGGTGAGATCTTGCACGGTGAAAACTTTTGGCGGCTGGAGGAGGGTTTCCGGGACGAGGTCTTGGGGGAGCACCAGGTTGTCGAGAAACTCCCGGGAGGAGATGCGGCCCTGCTGGTCAATGACGCCCAGCACTCCGCTCGAAAGGATATTCCGGGTAAGGTCGTAGGTGAGATTGCCGGTCGGGGCGTTATCGCCGGACGGGATCACCGGTGGTTCGATGCGGTCATTTGGCCCTGATTTCAGCGGGTCGCGACCGGTTGAAATTTCCTCACCGTCGGGCGTGCCGTCGCCGTCGCTGTCGGGTTTAGACTGATCAGTGCCCCACAGCGCCTCTTCCCAGTCCTGCAGGCCATCGCCGTCGGTGTCTTTGGCGGTCCGGTCGGATACGGTTTGCAATACGTTGGTACCGGTCAGTTTCTGTTGTGCGTTATTTTCAATAATTTTTTCTGACGTGAAGGCGCGGTGGCCAGACCAAATCAGCGCGCCGCCGAGCGCGAGCAATACAAAACCACCAAGGAATCTTATGCTTTTCCTTAAAGTCAAAACGCCATGGGCAGGTATGCCCATGGCGTAAGTATAGCATTAAGCGCTTGAAAACTTGCGGAAAGGGTGGGGATAAGTGATAGTTTTGCCTTTGGAGCGAAGTTGTGGAGCTACAAAACCGTCATCCCAAGTCCTCCCCCCGAGCCGGTCGAATGATCTTACGGCCAGCTATTTTTCGCGAAGCTTATTTTGGACGCCGCACACGTGCCTAACGCGACCCAGCTCCTGCTGCTACCGGCTCGTTCCCATGAAGAGGATCGTTGCCCCCATGCCGACAAGCTGGAGGGAGAACCCGCGGCGCACGGAAACCAAGATGAAACACCCTGCGTCTGCACCGGAAAGCCCCAGGGTCCAGGCCCCGGATCGGATCACCCGGTAGAGATAGAGCAGACTGGCTCCGGGTACATACAGAAAGTTGCCGCCCCGCGGCGGGCCGATTTTGAGCAGCTGTGCACCGGGCGGTACCGCGCAGTGTTTAATGTCTTGGATTTGTCCGCCAAAGGGCCCCGCGGCGAGCATCGGGGCTGGGGTGGCAATAACTGCCCCTAGCAGAAGGAGTATTGCAATATGCCGAAAGCGAAGCGAACGAAATCCCATAGGAGTATTTTAGTCCATCTCGTTTTGGAACGCACGAGCAAGTTTTACCCAGTCCTCGAGCCCGAGCGCCTCCGGCCGCTTGCCGGAAAGGTTTAACTTCCCCAGCGCATCGGCTACCTTCGATTTTGAGAGGTTGGCATTCCGGGCAAGAGAGTTTTCGAGCGTTTTTCGTTTTCCTTGAAACGCCGCGCGGAGGATGGCAAAGAACTTTCTCTCATCGAGCCCCTGTTCGCGGAAAAAATCTTTGCGGATGTTGCCAATCCGAATGAAGGCCGAGTCCACGCTGGGGGGCGGCCGGAAGGCCTGGGCTGGGATGGGAAAGAGAATTTCCGGTTTGCCGTAGGCCTGGACCGAAAGGGCAAGGAGATTCATGTGCGGAGGTCGAGCCGTGATGCGCTCGGCAACCTCCCGTTGGACCATGATGAGGATGTCTTTGGGCGGGCGTTCGGCCTCCAGAAGCCGCCGGATCAGGCGCGAGGTGAGGTAGTAGGGAATGTTGGCGATGACGCGGTAGCGATTCGGCAACGGGAGCGCTTCGGGGAATAGTTTTAAAATGTCGCCGCGGATGATGGTGACGTTTTCGCCGCTGGGAGCATTTAGCAAATGCCGGCGATCGTCGGTATTTACTTGACGTGTGCGCTGCCCGCTATCGCTGACGCTGCGATGCGAGAGTTCCCGTTCGAGCGCCTCGGCCAGCCGCGGATCTTTCTCGACCGCGATCACCCGGCCGGCCCGCTCGGCGAGCGCGCGCGTAAGCTCACCCCGGCCGGCCCCAATTTCAAGCACGGTGTCGGTCGGTTTGAGGCCGGCGGCGGCGATGATGCGCTCCAGCACCGGGCGCGAAATCAGGAAGCGCTGACCCATCAGCAAGTTCGGTCTGATGTTAAACTGCTTCCGGCATCCTGGGTTGCTAGTGCGCAGTGCCATAGTTCGACACCAAAAGCTCTAAATCCTAAACTCTAAATTCTAAACAAACCCCAATGACCAAATTTCAAAACGTAGTTCGACACGGCTCACCACAAGTGTTTGAGATTTAAGATTTTGGATTTTGAATTTGTTTAGGGTTTAGGGTTTAGAGTTTAGGGTTTTAACCATCTTCGGTAATAAGGAGTTCTTCGGGATGGTTGACTTCTCCCTCCAGGATCTCCGGGGGGAGTTCCCGCAAAAACCGCGAGGGCATGTTGACCTGGCGTTCGCCAAAGAGGGTTCTCTGGAGCGCCCAGGTGAGGCAGAGGCGCACTTTGGCCCGAGTCATGCCCACGTAGCATAACCGCCGCTCCTCTTCGAGCTCGGCCCGGCCGTTCGAAATGGATTTAGCGTGCGGCAGGAGCCCCTCTTCCAATCCGGTGATGAAGACCGCGGAGAACTCAAGCCCCTTGGCGCTATGCAGGGTCATGAGCTTGACCGTATCGTCCTCGGCCTTGAGCTCGTCCTGGTCCGAGGCCAGGGCCATTTCCTCAAGGAGCGTTTGTATGGCCTGGCTGATGGCCAGCGCGTCGTACTTCCGTGCCACGCTCACCAGTTCCTCGATGTTCTCGATACGCGCCTCGCCGTCGGCCGAAATCTCGGCCAAATACTCGCGGTAGCCAATGGTTTTTATCAGGAAGCGCAGGAACTCGGCCAGCGTTTTTTCGGCCAGGCCTTCTCGGAGTTTGGCCACCGTGGCCTCGAAGCGCCGGACGCGTTCCGCTTCGCGCGGGGTTAACCCCGTTAGACGCAGGTCGCGCGCCGTCGCGACCGCCGCCCCGTTACTGCCGGCAGCAACGGGGCGGGCGTCTAACGGGGCCGACAGGTAGGCCAAAAACGTTTTTGGGCCGATGCCGCGCGCCGGCACGTTGATAATGCGCTTCAGAGCCAGGAGGTCATCGGGATTTTGGAGGTAGCGGAGGTAGGCGACGAGGTCCTTGATCTCGCGGCGCTCAAAGAAGCGGACGGCCCCGACGATGGCATACGGGATGTCATGCTCAATCATGGCTTCCTCCAGAGCCCGGGATTGGGCATTGGTGCGGTAGAGCACGGCGCAATCGCGCCAGGCCAGGCCGTTGGGCCGGTAGAGCGAAGCGATTTCCTCGGCAATGAACTCGGCCTCGGCGCGTTCGTCTTCATGGGCGCGGATGGCCGGGCGCTCCCCGCTGGGGTTTGTCGTCCACAGGTTCTTGGGTTTCTGGTCCTTGTTTTTGGCAATGAGGCCGTTGGCCGCTGCCAGGATTTCCGGGGTGGAGCGATAGTTCTCCTCCAGGAGAATGACCTTGGCCTCGGGCCAGTCGCGCTCGAAATTCAGGATGTTGCGGTAGTCGGCCCGGCGCCAACCGTAAATCGCCTGGGCTTCGTCGCCGATCACAAAGAGGTTGCGATGTTTCTCGGCCAGGAGCTTGATGAGCTCGTACTGGGACGTATTCGTGTCCTGGTACTCGTCCACGTGGAGGTAGCGGTAGCGGTCCTGCCAGCGGGCCCGGACCGTGGGCTGGTCGGAGAGGAGCCGCGCGGCATGGAAGATGAGGTCGTCGAAATCAAGGGCATTGGCAAAGGCCAGGCGCTTTTGGTAGGCCTCGTAGATTTTGGCCATGGTCCGGCCAAAGGGATCGGCCGCCTCCCGGCCTTCGTATTCATTCCAGGCGATGAGGTCGTTCTTGAGGTTCGATATAACGGCCGCGGCCACGGGCGGGGCAATGCGCTCCGAGTTCACGCCGAGCTCCTTCATCACCTCTTTCAGGAGAGCCATGCGGTCGCCCTCGTCGTAGATGGTGAAGTTGGGCCGGTAGCCGATCTCGCTCGCCTCGCGGCGGAGGAGGAAGGCGGCAAAGCTATGGAAGGTGCCGATGAACCCCGTTAGAGGCGAGCCCCGGCGTACCGCCGGGGCTGCCGCGCCTTTGGCGCGGGCCTCTAACGGGGTGAAGGGCGAGGTACTAGGTGCTAGGTGCGAGGTGTTAGCAAGGAGTGCGGCGACCCGGTGGCGCATTTCCTCGGCGGCCTTGTTGGTGAAGGTCACGGCCAGGATCGAGCCGGGGTCAATACCGTTTGAAATGAGGTAGGCGATGCGGTGGGTCAGGGCCCGGGTTTTGCCCGACCCCGGGCCGGAGATCACCAAAACCGGCCCGTCGGTAGAAATCACGGCCTGGCGCTGGCGGTCGTTCAGCCCTTCGAGAATGGATTGGGGATTTGCCGGCGGCATCATTTGGTCTGGTCCAGAAATAGTTTTCAAGCGTTTTGAATTATGAGTCAAGAATCATGAATCAAGGACAAGGAAGGCGCCGCCGTTGCCATGATTCATGATCCAAGCCCCATGATCCCCAATGGATACCAGGTATCCTAACAGAGGGCCTCTCATCTGCGCAAAAAATCAAACCAATGAGCTCGGAAGGATATCCGGGGATTGTGCACACTGGTCATTGCCGCGCGGCCGTCCGGGGGGTATAGTGGTGGGGCAGGCCAGCCGGATTTATGGAAAAGTCGCATCAAATCATTATGTTCTTGGCCGCTTGGGCTGATTAGCGCCAAGAAACCCTGCGCCATTCGTACGACACATTCCCCCGCTCCTTGGTGCGCCAATCGGGCCGAGAGCGGGCAACAGCAAACGCATACGCCGCGAAGAAGGCTTCTTCCTCAAAAGAAGCTTTTGGCTTTTAGATGCCCCCGCGCCGTTTTTTTGATAATTTTCGCCGGGGTAGCCCTGGCCGTCCTGGCCCCGCGTTCATCCCAGGCCGGGGTGCTCTCGGCCATTGCCCGGCTCTTCCGCTCCTCGCTCATCGAGATTGAGGAGACCCTCCCGGCCGCCGTGTTCATCCAGAGTTACGCCTCCGAGCCGTCCGCGCTCGATGCCGGTACCCGGCCGCCGGGCTCATCGGCCGAGGGCGCGCCGGATAGCCCGCTCATCGTTGTAGAGGACCACGCCTTGTCCGCCCCCCTAAACCCCCTCGGTATGCTCGGCTCTCAGGAGCCCTCAACGGGCGGCGGCCAGATTTTCATCTACACCATCCGGCCGGGGGATACGCTTGGCGCGATTGCCGATTCCTTCGGCGTGACCGTCAACACCATCCTCTGGGCCAACGGTATTTCAAACCCCCGCGCCCTGAACGCCGGGGACCAGATTATTATCCTGCCGGTGAGCGGGGTGCGGCATGAGGTCGCCAAGGGCGATACGCTGGAGAGCATCGCCAAGAAGTACCGAGCGAGCATTGCCGACATCATCGCCTTCAACGGCCTGAGCCCGGATGAGGCCCTGGCCGTCGGCACGGTCCTGATCGTCCCCGACGGCGAACTGCCCGCCTCCAGCCCCATTACCGCCGGCGCGGCGCGGGGGAGCGCGTTCATTAACCTCCCGGCCCTCGAGGGCTACTACCTGCGGCCGATCATTGGCGGCCGGCGATCGCGCGGCCTCCATGGCTACAATGGGGTTGATCTGGCCAATGCCTGCGGCGGGCCGGTGCTGGCCTCGGCCGACGGCACCGTGCTCATCGCCCGTTCCAGCGGCTGGAACGGCGGCTACGGACGCTACGCCGTCATCTCCCACGCCAATGGCACCCAGACCCTCTACGGCCACCTCAAGGATCTCATTGTCTCCGCCGGCGAGGCCGTGCGCCAAGGCGCGGCCATCGGCAGCATCGGCTCCACCGGGAACTCCACCGGGTGCCACGTGCATTTTGAAGTTCGCGGGGCCCGCAACCCCTTCTAGGTGTTAGTTAGGTGCGAGGTGCAAGAAACGGGTGGGACAGCCACCCGTTTTGTTCGTTCCTGACGCCTAACACCCTGCACCTTACACCTCCGTGCGCGGTCGGTACTGCAGCGCCTCCAGCATGTGCTCCGGCCGGATCGCCTCTCCCCCGGCCAGGTCGGCAATGGTGCGGCTGACCTTGATTGTACGGTAGTAGGAGCGCACGGACATGCCGAAGCGCTCGTAGGCCCGGCGGAGGATCTCGCGCACGCTGTCCTCCAGGCGGCAGTAGCGCTTCAGGTGCGGGAGGGCCATGGCGCTGTTGGTGGCGATGGCCTCGCTCCGGAAGCGTTCGCGCTGGATCCGCCGGCTGGCCACGACCCGTTCGCGCACGGCCTCCGCGGCGCGGCCCGCATCCTCGCCGCCCTCGAGCTTCTCGGCGCCCACATTGGGGACCTCGATCGAAAGATCAATCCGATCCAGGAGCGGTCCGGAGATTCGCCGCCGGTAGCGCGAAATGGCCCCCGGGGTGCAGACGCAGGGGCTGGCCGGGTTGGAAAGGTTGCCGCAGGGGCAGGGGTTCATGGCGGCCACAAGCATGAAGTCGGCCGGAAATGTAATCGCGCCCGAGGCCCGGGCCACGGCGACGCGCCGGTCCTCGAGGGGCTGGCGCAGGGCTTCCAGGACATGGGGCGGGAATTCCGGGAACTCGTCGAGGAAGAGGACGCCGCGGTGAGCCAGGGTAATCTCGCCGGGGCGGATGGGCGACCCGCCGCCGGTGATGGCCACGGCTGATGCGGTGTGGTGGGGGCTGCGGAAGGGGCGGGCGCGGATGATGGCGCGGGATGGATCGAGCGCGCCCGAAATGCTGTATATTTTGGTCACCTCGATCATCTCTTCTTGGTCCAGCGGCGGGAGGATGGCGGTGATGGCTCGCGCCAGGAGCGTCTTCCCGGTTCCCGGCGGGCCCTGCATGAGGAGGTTATGGGCCCCGGCCGCGGCAATTTCGAGGCAGCGCTTGGCCTGCTCTTGGCCGCGGATGAGCGAGAAATCAGCGGCCGCTCCGGCATCGGGCGCCGGGGCGGGCGCGCCGCCCGCGAGGGCTAAAAGTTCCCGCTTGCCTTCAAGGTCATCGAGCAGGGACTGGAGGTTCGGCGCTTCCTTGATGGTGAGCCCTTGGACGAGCGTTGCCTCCGCGCCGTTCCCGGCGGGCACGTAGAGGGTCTTGAATCCGGCCAGGCGGCCGTCGATGGCCATAGCCAGGACGCCGCGCACCGGCTTCAGACCCCCGTCGAGGCCGAGTTCGCCGACAAAGAGCTTCCCCTCCGGGTCAAAACGCGCCTGGCCCGAAGCCAGAAGGAAGCCCAAGGCGATGGGCAGATCAAAGGCCGGCCCCTCTTTTTTGATGTCGGCCGGCGCCAGGTTCACGATGAGGCGTTCGGACTTTTTATGGGGCGGTCGGGCGCCGACGTTCCGGATGGCTACGCCAATGCGCTCGCGCGACTCCTGCACCTCTTTGTCGGCCAGGCCGACAATGGAAAAAATGTGGAGGCCGGGCGAAAGGTCCACCTCCACGGAAATGATCGTCGCGTCCAGGCCTATGACCTGGGCAGAGTAGAGGGTAACCATAGATGATTGAAATCCGAAATCAGAAATCCTAAATCCTAAGCAAATCCCAATGATCAAAATTAGAAATTCCAAACGCGTTTGGAATTTTTGACATTTGAATTTCGAATTTGTTTAGGATTTCGAATTTCGTGCTTCGGATTTTACCCGCGGGGTTGGTGCGCCACGTCGTAGGCCGCGGCCGGATTGGCCATGAGGCGCTCCTCGGGGATGGCTCGGCCGCAGGACCGGCACTGGCCGAACTCACCTCGCTCGATCCGCTTGAGCGCGGCCTCCACCTCGGCCAGGCGTAGCTCGAGAGTGTGTTCCTGGGCGATCTCGGTTTCGTACTCCTCCCGTAAGTCGGCCTGCTCGTCCTGGGCGGCGTGGGACATGGACGCCAGCTCCGGCGTTCGCGGGAAGCGCGTATCCCAGTCGCCGCGCGTCTGGGGGTCGGGCGCGGCAAAGGACGCGAGCTCGGCCACGAGGCGCGTTCGCTCCTCCGCGAGGGACTGTTTCAGTTGTTCGAGCTTGGCCGGTTTCATAACAAACGGATCATAAATCTTTACAAATATTTGTACCAATCAATACAAATGTTGGTAAGAACCTCAGACCCATTAGCGGCCTTGGAACATTCTATCAATGGTGCGCTTGATGGTTTCCTCTGATGCGGCGATGACGATGAGGTTCTCTGCCGGGAAGGCGAAGTAGCCGAGGCCGCGGTCCTGATCGGGCTCGAGCTTCCGGAAGCGGTAAGGAATGTTGCGGTAGACCGCACCCGAAAAGGCCGGCCTGCCCGCTGTCTTGTCCGCCAAAGCTTTCTTGCCCGCCGAAGCTTGAGCGGCGGAGGGAGCGTCGGCGGAAGCCCCGCCTGTCTGCCCGTCCGGCAGGCGGGTCGCGGGGGCGGGTTCAGCCAAGGCGGGTGAGGTCGTGGCCGTCTCGCCTCCGTTGGCGGAGGAGGCGGTGATGATCGGTGAAAGCTCCTCGGCCAGGCGCGGCTCCCAGAGCGCGAGCGCGCCTACGGCTCCGGAGGGATCGCCGGTGGCAAAGAGCATCCCCAGAGCCGGCGCGGATTCGGTACTGCGGTAGGTGAAAAACTGCGGCGGCTGGGTGAGGGCTAGGAGGAAATCCTCGGGCGGGGTCGCGCCGATGAGGGCGAAGAACTCCCGCGCCGTGAGCACCTGCCGGATCCCGGCTGCATCAGAAATCCTGACCACGATCCGATGGAACTCGCCGGGTAAGCCGGAATGGCGATTGGCGGCAAGCGCGCCTTGGAGCTCATGCGCGGCTCGGAGGGAGAGCACCTCTTCGCTTGATTCAAAGAATATGAGGGGCGGGGGTGCTTGCGGCGGGGGCGGCGGGGGTGCGGGCGGCGGGGGCGGCGGGGGCGGCGGGGGCGGCGAGATGGCCTCGTAGGCCAGGAATCCACCGCCGGCCAGCACGCCGATGATGATGAGCGTGCCCAAGATTTTCAGCGCTAAGCGCGTTTTTCCCCTGATCCCGGCCGAGAGTTCGGATTGGCGGGCGGCGCCGCGCTCGAAGAGCGAGGGCTTGGCCGCCTTCAAGAATTCGGCGATGTCCGAGCGCATGGTGCGGACGACCGCGGGCGTCTTTTCATTCTGTTCTGTTTCCCGGCGGGCGGGAGCGCCGGCGGTGGAGTTGTTAGGCGGCATAGTGGGGGGGTGTTAGATGAGTATATAGGAAGAGCACACTTCTG
>CAYJUW010000013.1:12949-19408 GCA_964373495.1 uncultured Candidatus Saccharibacteria bacterium
CAGATTGCGGCTCTGTCCGCGCGCTTGGGGCGGACGCCCGGGGGCGTATTTTCATTCTGTTCGGCCGCCCGGCGGCCGCCCCCCCCGGCGCTGGATTGGTTTCCCGGCATCGGGGCGGCGGGTTAGAAGCGGTGGGGCCGGCCGCGGCTAGGCGGCGCTCTACGGTCATAGCGGGGGTGGCCGTGCTGACGGGAACCGCCCGGCGGCCCGTCCGTACCGGGTCCGCGCCGCTCATGGTCCGCGGCCCGGAACGGCGAGCCGCGCACACTCGCCTGAGCGCGCTCAATGTCCTCGGCCGAGTAGCGGCCGGGCACGCTTTTTAAAGAGAGGTTTAATCTCCCCTGTTCGTCAATGTTGCGCACCATTACCGGGATGGTGTCGCCGACATTGACAATGTCTTCCACCCGGTCTACGTGCCACGGGGCGAGCTCGGAGATGTGCACGAGCCCCTCCTGCTTCGGGCCGACCTCGACCATGGCCCCGAAATCAAACAGGCGGCTCACCTGGCCTTCCAGGAGCTCGCCGGGCTTGTACTCGCGGGTGATTTGCTTGATGAGGGCTACGGCCCGCGCCATGCCCTCGGGCCGTTCGGAGATGACGAACACCGAGCCGTCATCCTCGACGTCAATGTCCACGCCGGTGGCCTCGATGATCGAGTTGATCATCTTGCCGCCCGGGCCGATCAAGGCGCCGATTTTTTCCGGATCAATCTTGAGAACGACGATGCGCGGCGCGTGGGGGCTCAAGTCCGGCCGGGGTGCGGAGATGGCCTTGGCCATGGCGTCGAGAATTTCAAGGCGCGCTCGTTTTGCCTGCGCCAGAGTTTCGCCGAGCAGGGGCACGCTCAGGCCGTCAATTTTCACGTCCATTTGCAGGGCGGTTATGCCCTCGGCCGCGCCCGCGGCCTTGAAGTCCATGTCGCCGTAGTGGTCCTCCGGCCCCTGGATATCGGTCAAAATAACATATTTCGGGTTTCGGGTTTCGGGTTTCGGGTTTTCCATCATGAGCCCCATGGCAACACCGGCCACGGCCTTTTTCATCGGCACGCCGGCGTCAAAGAGTGCGAGTGAAGATCCGCACACCGAGGCCATGGACGAGGAGCCGTTGGAGGAGAGGATTTCCGAAACGATGCGGATGGTATAGGGGAATTCCTCTTTGGGCGGGATCAGGGGCAGGAGCGATCGGCTGGCCAGCGCCCCGTGCCCTATCTCGCGGCGGCCCGGGCCGCGCATGGGTTTGACCTCGCCGGTGGAATAGGGCGGGAAGTTATAGTTATGCATAAAGCGGCGCTTGCCGCGGATCTCCATGCCCTCGATGATCTGCTCGTCCCCGGGGCCGCCCAGGGTAAGGATGGAGAGCGCCTGCGTTTCGCCGCGCATAAAGAGGCCCGATCCGTGCACGCGCGGCAGTGCGGCGACATCCGCCGATAGAGGGCGGAGTTGGTCGAACTTTCGGCCGTCCGGCCGGCTGCCGGTCTTCACGATGCGGCGGTGCACGATGGCATCCAGCTCATCCTCCCAGAGGTATTCGATCAGGCCGGAGGCGGCCGCGGGGAATTCTCGCGGGGCGTAACTCCGCCACTCCTCTTTGATGCGGCTGAGGGTTTTAGCGCGCGTCGTTTTTTCCGTTTCCCACAGCGCCTGCTCCATGCGGCCGGAGAACTGCTTGACCAAGGCATCGCGGATCGGTCCCTCGGTCTCAAAAAGCGGCACCACGGCCTTGACCGGTGTTGCGGCCGCGATGATTTCTTGCTCGAAGGCGATGAGCTTCGAAATTTCTCCTTGGGCCTGCTCCAGGGCCTCGACGATCATTTCCTCGGGAATTTCCCGGGCGCCGGCCTCGATCATGTTTATTTTTTCCGCCGTGCCCGAGGCCACGAGATCGAGCTCGGATGACGCCCGCTCCTCGAAGCTGGGGTTGATCAGCCACTGGCCGTTGGCGCGCCCGATGCGCACCCCGGCCACCGGTCCCGACCAGGGGATGTCCGAGAGCGAAAGGGCCAGCGAGGCGCCGATGATGGCGGCGATGTCGGGGTCGTTGGCCTCATCAAGAGAGAGCACAGTGGCCACCACCTGGACCTCGTTCCGCATGCGCAGGTCAAAGCGCGGCCGGATGGTGCGGTCAATCAGGCGGTCAGTCAAAATGGCCTCCTCCGAAGGCCGGGTTTCGCGTTTGACGAAGCGCGAGCCCAAGATTTTGCCGGCGGCGTAGAATTTTTCCTCGTAGTCCACGGTCAAGGGGAAGAAATCCCCGCCCTCGCGGGCGTTCGGGGACATGACCGCGGTGACCAGGACCGTGGTGTCGCCCAGGCGCACCAGCACGCGCCCGTTGGCCTGCGCGGCCAGCGGCGTCAATTCGACCGTAAGCGTTTGCGATCCGATCGCGGTGTGAAATGTTGGCGATGTCATAACCGATGCGCGGTCTTCCCTCCAGACGTTAGCAACGGTGGGTGCGGTGCTAGGAGCCCGGAGGCAAGGCCGGGTTAAATGCCGGCGAGCTTGTTAAGTGAATTAATCGAGTTAAGCCAACGCGCCTCCTACTTAATTTACTTAACTCGCTTAACCTGCTTATTCAGCTTGCGGGGCGGGGCGGCGGACGAGGAGCCGGCGCGAGCGCATGAGGAACTTTTGCGGGAATTCCTCGATGTCCAGGAAATCGTCGGCGGCCTCGCGGAGTTTGGCCGATGTCGTGCGGCCGAAGGCCACGACCTCGACCCGCCGGCCCCGCCCCTTTAGGTATTCAACGAGCGGGATGAAGTCGCCGTCGCCCGAAACGATGACGATGGTATCGGCCATGTCCGCGGTCCGGACGGCGTCAATGGCCATGCCCACGTCCCAGTCGGCTTTCTTGGCCCCGCCGTAGAACTCCTGCAGGTCCTTCACCCGGGTTTCGATCCCCTCCTTGGTCAGGGCCTCGAAGAAGGCCTTTTCCTCGCCGGTCTTGGTCCGGACGACGTAGGCGAAGGAGCGGATGAATTTGCGGCTGGCCACCGCGGCATCGACCACGGCCTTGAAGTTCACCCGGGCGTTATGAAGGTTCCGCGCCGAGTGGTACATGTTCTGCACGTCAATGAACACGGCTACGCGCTGTTCCTTATGCTGCATTTGGGGCAAAACCATGCCACTTGATGCCAATCTACGAATCTTATGCCAATTTGGCGAATTGCGAATACCGTATTGGCGATTGGTAGATTGGCATTACATTCGCATTATTGGCATCACGGTTATCGTTTGAGGCCGAGCTTCTTTATCAGCGCGGCGTAGTGCTGGGGCTTGGCGCGTTTGAGATAATCGAGGAGGCGCTTGCGCCTGACCACCATGCCCAACAGGCCCCGGCGCGAGTGGTTGTCCTTGCGGTGGCTCTGTAAGTGCTTGGCCAGGCGCGCGATCTCCTCGCTGAGCAGTGCGACCTGGACCTGGCTCGATCCGGTATCCTGCGCGGCGGTCTTGAATTTCTCGATCAGCTGTGATTTTTCTTTCGTTTTCAGCATGCACTCGTAAGCGTAGCACGCACGAGGGAATCCCGCAATGCTAGTCCTCCTCTCATGTAATTTTGATACCCCGCACCTTTTGGGAATCGCCGAACAGAAGCAGAGCGTTGTCTATAGGGGGTGGGAAATTACATTAAGGGCGGACTAGCGGAGGTAGCGATTCTTGGCTGCGGCATGCTCCGGGAGCGTCCGGGAAAAAATGGTTTTTCCGTCCGGAGCGGTGAGGTAGTAGAGGTAGTCCGATGGTTCGGGCCAGAGTGCGGCCGAGATGGCCTCGACTCCCGGGTTGGCGATGGGCCCGAGCGGCAGTCCCGGGGAGCGGTAGGTGTTGTAGGGCGAATCAACGGCCAGGTCGCGGGCCGAGGGCGTGTGCCGCTTGCCGGTGGCGTAGTTGACGCTCGCATCCACCTGGAGCGGCATGCCGGTCGCGAGCCGCTTCCACAGGATGCCGGCAATGATCCGTCGGTCTTCACGCTTCGGACTCTCCTGTTCCAGGAGGGAGGCCATGGTCACGATTTCAAAAATCGTTTTGTTTTGTCGGAGGATCTCACGGCGGAGTTCGGGGTCAAGCTTCTCCTCGAAGTTTAAGAGCATGGCGCGGATGATATCGGCCGGCCGGGCGTCCCGGAACACCCGGTAGGTGTCTGGGTAGAGGTAGCCCTCCAGGCCGACAAACCTTGGCCTATCGGCTAGGGAGGGAAATTCGCCCCGGAAGTTGTCGGGCGGTCCGCCGGCTGGCCCCGACGTCACTGTCGGGGCTGGCGGACGATCGGCTCGATAGTCGTGCGCCGGTAGGCCCGCCTCGGCCCACCACTGCTCGGCGGGAAACAAACCCTCTCGCTCGAAGTAGGCGCCAATTTGGCGCTGGTCCCAGCCCTCGGGGATGGTAATGAAGCGCTCGTTCGGGTCGAGCCCCCCGCGGACAATCGTCTGAACTAATCCGGGAATCGAAGCATACGCTCCGACTTCATATATCCCCGGCTTGAGGCGGTCGGCCTCTCCGGTCATGGCCGCGTAGGTTACGAAAACCCATTTGGAGCGGACGATCCCCTGCGATTTCAGGAGCTGGCCGATGGCCCGCGAGCCCGCGCCCGGCGGAATGGCGAACCGGGATTGCTCCTGGCTGAGGCGTGCCGGTACGAAGGTGACGTAAAGCAATGCGGAGATGATGGCCAGGATGGCAACGGCCAGGTTGAAGGTCTGCCCGCCTCCACGCCAAAGATTTTGGTGCGGGGGCCCGCCGCGGCTCTTCTTCCGGCCGTCCACCAGCGGGACAAAGGCGAATCCCGAGTATTCGCGTTCTTCCCATCGCTCGGGAGCGATGTTGCGGTAGTGCCATACCGAGCCGCCGACCGGCGCGATAATGCTCCCGCCGGCGGCGAGTTGCTCCCGCCACGCCGTGGGGATAGCGCGGCCCGCCGCGGCGCTGGCAAGAATTTTATCAAAGGGCGCATAGGTCGGCAGGCCGGCCGTCCCGTCGCGGGAGAAAAATTTCACCACCCGCCGCTTGAGGAAGTTATACTTGGCCACATTGGCCCGGCCGAACCGATAGAGCTCCGGGATCCGCTCGATTGCGTATACCTTTCCGGATTCATGCTTCATACTTCCTGCTTCATGCTTCCCGCCGGCGCTCACGATGTGCGCCAGCAAGGCGGTAGTCCACCCCGATCCGGTGCCAATATCTAGAATTTTTTCACCGGGCCGGGGATCGAGCAGGTCGAGCATGAAGGCCACGGTGTAGGGTTGGGAAATGGTCTGGCCGGCGCCGATGTCGAGCGGGCAGTTGGCGTACGCTTCGGCGCGGTGCTCCGGCCGGACGAAGTCCCGGCGGTCAATCGCCCGGAACGCCGCCTCGACGCAGGGCGACTTCAGCACACCCTGCTGTTTTAGTTCCCGGATCAATTCTTCCATAGCCGTTCACACTATACCCGAGTGATCCGCAGCAGGACAATATATCGCCAAGATATCGTCAAGTAACATAGCAAAGCAAATAAAAGCGACCGCTGCTATTTGCTAATACTGGTTTGGCTGCATGGCTTAGACTAGCAGCAATGGTCCAGCCGGGGCTAGCGCAGACCGAAACGTTTCTTCAGGTGGAGTTCACTATCAATCGTGGTTGCAACTAGCTGTCGAACGAAAGGCCGGAGCTGGTAGAGTTCGATGATGAAGTCTACTTCATCTCCGCAGGGATACGGGTGCACGAAGACGCTCTTCTGGAGCTCCCGCAGGCCGAGTTGTTTTAAGTCCGTGCGGAGGGCTTCACGGGCTTTCCGCTGTCGCTCGGGAATATCAAAGAGGACCACGCGCCACATCCCATCCCAATGCTGCGGCTTTTTGATTGCCATCTCCCCGACCCGGTACGTGAGCGCTTTCTGCTTTCCTTGTTGTGAAAGGACGATGGTTACGGAGCCATCCGCATTCTGCTTTTCAGAGATCAGCCGTGATTGGTATAGGGCTCGGATTGCTCGCTCGAGCGCTTGCCGCTCTATGGTCTTCCATTCTCGCTCAATTGCCCGAAGGACTCGAAAGAATCCCCGGGGTGAGCCGGAGAGTCCAAGGGCTATACCTCCGAGGAGTAGGAGGAGGATTTTTCGCTGATTTGCGCCAATTTTTCTCGGCATATCTGTGCAGAATACTGCGTGGGAGTGTTGGTAAGCAAATATCAGCGACCGCTGATATTTGCTAAATCGATGGTTGTATGGGCGATTACCCCGTGCGATCGGCGCTACTTCGGGGGCACTAGGATTCGAACCTAGAAGTCGGGATTTGGAGTCCCGCAGTTTACCGTTGAGCTTATGCCCCCTACCACTCGCATTTAACACCTAGCAACGTACACCTCGTCTATGTCTTCTTCATCTCTTTATGTAATATATGTTTTCTGCACCATTTACAATACTTTTTCAACTCAAGCTTGCCCTCGCTGGTCTTGAGGTTTTTGCGCGACCAGTAATTATATCGTTTGCAGACAG
>CAYJUW010000014.1:0-18161 GCA_964373495.1 uncultured Candidatus Saccharibacteria bacterium
GGACCAAACCTTCAAAACGGTCCCCGGAACTCAACCAACTCCGGCGCGAGCTCCCCGGACGGCATCCATATCTGCCGGTTCCCGTTTACCAATGCATGGGCGCGGCTGGCAATGGTCTCGGGGTTGGGGTAGAAGAGCCGCTCCAAGCTCTTGGTCGGCGGGCAGACCACCGGCTCATACCCGAGGCGGCCGACGCGAAGCTCGCGCTCCCCCTGCAGGCGCTCGACGGCCTGCGAGAGAATCTCGGCCGTCGCCCCGCAGTTGGTCCAGGCAGTATCCACCACGAGGAGCCGCCCGGTTTTTCGCACCGATGCGGCAATGCTCTCAATATCGAGCGGCACCAAACTGACCGGATCAATGACCTCGGCCGAAATTCCCGCCTCGGCCAGATGCCGGGCGGCGCGCAGGCACTCCACCGCCATGTAGGAAATGCCGACGAGCGTGACATCGGATCCCGGCCGGAGGATGCGCGCCTTGCCAAAGGGCACCATATAGGCCTCGGGCGGCACATGCCCTTTGCCGAAATGGAGCATGCGCTGCTCGATGAACATCACCGGGTTCGAATCGCGGATGCTCGCGATGAGCGCGCCCTTGGCATCGTAGGGCGTAGAGGGCGCAACCACTTTCAAGCCGGGGAGATGCATGAAAAAGGAGTGCAAGCCCTGCGAGTGCTGGGCGCCCTGGCCCCAAGAACGGCCGATGACCGAACGGACGACGATGGGCACGCTAATCGATCCACCGTACATGTAGCGGGCCTTGGCCGCAATGTTCACGATCTGGTTCATGGCCAGCATCACGAAATCCATCCGGATGTGGACGTGGATGGGCTTGAGCCCGGCCAGCGCGGCCCCGATGGCCAGGCCAGTCATGGCATCCTCGGAAAGCGGCGTATCAAAAACCCGCTCGCGGCCGAACTTTTTATGCAGGTCTTTGGTCGTGCCCCACGTGCCCTTGAAGTCATCCACGCCCATGCCAAAGAGAATCACGGAGGGATCGCGCTCCATCTCCTGTTCGGTGGCTTCGCGCAGGGCCTCGGCGTAGGTAATGATGCGTTCGGGAGTATCCATGGACATCAAGAATATCGAGGCTATCTCAAAAATGAAAATCTTCGGTAACCGCACCGCACGCGGTGCGGTATATGATTTTGAATGAGATCCCTCGCCACGCTTTCGGCGGGACTCGGGATTATTGTCCCGTAACTTCCGCGACCAAAGGGAGCGTTGAAGTTACGCGGATCCCGTACCGCCCGAACTGACGCCTCGGCGAGCCACTGACGCTGGTTCGCGGAAGTACGGGATCGCGCACCCTAACCTCACTTCGTTCGGGATGGTGCGGTGATTTGTTCCCGCCATTCACCCCGTTAGAAACGGAGTTTCTAACGGGGTTCATCCGCGGAGACGGGGCGTTTGCCTCCGGCAAAGCGCCTCGCGTCTGGCCCGCCCAGCGGCGCGGTATTCTGGCGGACAAACAATAATTTTATTGCCTGAGCTTGTCGAAGGCATACAAATGGTAAGCCCAAAGTAGTCCTTCGACCAGCTCAGGAACTATTTTTTTGAAATTTTGAGATGGGTGCTAGGCGTCGGCAAAAAGGTCGGCGTAGAGCTCGCCGGGTTCCGGGAACGGGCTTGATTCGGCAAAGGCGAAGGCCGCCTCGATTTCGGACTCCACCTCGCGCTCAATTTCCTTGCGCGCCTCGGGTTCAAGCGTCTCCCCCACCCGCCGCACCGGATCGCGCCGGAACCACGGCTCGGCCTCATCGCGGCTCCGGTACCCGGCGTGGAAATCATCGTTCGGCCCGACGTGTTCCTTCCAGCGGTAGGTTAGACATTCAAAGAACTTCGGGCCGGCATGGGTTTCCCGAAGTTCGGCTGCGGCGGCGGAGACCTTTTCGTACAGTTTGAACACATCGTCGTCGGCCAGCTGTTCGGCCGGCATGCCGTAGGTCCGGGCGCGCTCGACGATATTGGGCTGGGGCTGACGATCGCGCTGGCGGGAATGGATGGCGTAGAAGTTATTCTCGCAGATGAAGATGACCGGAACTTTTTTCAGCGCCGCGAAATTCATGCTCTCATGCCACGCCCCCTCGTCCACCGCGCCGTCGCCGAAAAAGCAGGCCACCACCCGCGGCTCTTTCCGGAGCTTCAGGGCATAGGCATAGCCCACAGCATGCGGGATGCCCGTGGCCACCACGGCCGAGGTGCCCATCATGCCGGCCGAAACATCAATCAAGTGCATGGAACCGCCTTTACCCTTGGCAATGCCCGTGGCCTTGCCGTAAAGCTCGGCGATCATGCGCTTCAAATCGCCGCCCTTAGCCAGGTAGAGAGCGTGCGAGCGGTAGGTGCCGAAGACCACGTCTTCCGGCCGGAGGGCTTCGCACACGCCGACGGACACCGCTTCCTGGCCAATGGAAAGATGCACCGGACTCTGAATTTTGTCCGTGGGGTAGACCCGCGCCACTTCTTCCTCCACGCGCCGGATACGGTAGAGGGAGCGGTAGAATTTTTCGGCGAGTTCGGGAGACATACCTGCGGTTAGACGCGTGCGAGCGCCGGAATTTTTTGGCCAGCTGCGACCCGATTGCAGACGCCCTGCCAAACCAGATACTCTTTAAAGAAATTTTCCATCATGCTCCGCCCGGCCTCGGAAAGGCCCGCTACCTCGGGCAGCCGGCGGAGCGCTCCGGAAAGGAGCTCAGCCAAGGCCTCAAGGTAGGTCGGCTGGGTTAAAGGAATGGAACGGAGGAGTGCGGTAAACTGGTCCGCGGCCCGGATGTTCACGAGCTCCCGATCAAGATCCTCCCAGAGATCGTGAGGGTTCCGCACCTGTCGGACCAGCGGATGGCCGAAGGATACGACATCGCCCATGTGCTCCACCAGCCGGCAGACGACGTAGCTGGCCCAGATGTCGGCGTTCCGGCCGGTTGAGGGCGGGGCAAAGTAGATCGGGATAAAATCACCGGCGTAGGCGGCATTTTGGTCATTAAACGAAGACCAAGTGCCCGGGGCCAATCCGAAATTCGGGCTCCACTCCGGGCGCATGCCGGTCACGCGGATCGGCCAGAAGAGGCGGCTAACGGCATCCACATCCGGATCCTCAAGCACGAGGCCACTATTCAGTACCACGCGCCGCGACTGCGATGCAATGCGGTGCGGCGGCGAGGACGGGCTCCGCTGCCCCCACGGGAAACCCCGCGGATAAATGGGAAGATTCCGTTCCTCAACCACGGCGGCGTAGGGATTGAACCAGCCGCTCTGGCTCGAAACAAGCTTGAGCTCGGGCGAATGGCCGACGATGCCGTGGGCGCCGACAAAGTCAATGTCCGTGGGAAAATTATCGTCGTCAACCAGAATCAGCGTATCACAACCCTCGCGCCAGGCCAGGAACCCGCCAAGCAGTTTCCGGATGCCGGAATTGCGGGGCACGAGTGCTGAGAGCTCGGGATAGGGTGCGAGCGCCTGCTCCTGCAGGGCGAGGTTAAGGTAGGCAACGGGAATCCGGTATTGCTCGGCAAGGCCTTGGCAGTACGGCCCGGCTTGGACCGGGGTTTTCACGTCGCCGATCACGGTGATGGCGACATCCTGCTCGTGCCGGTGGCGGACAATATTCTTGGCGATATCTTCCAGGAACACCGGCATCCGAATTGTGGTCGTGACAATGGCGGTCTTGGGCATAGGCGTACGACGGGTGGCGCGGCGATCACTCCCGATGGGGGATGAACCCCGTTACAACCCGGCCCTTGCCCCGTTAGATCTTGGGTCTAACGGGATGAAGCCGGGGCGTCCGGTTGTAACGGGGCAAACTCAGCCGGCGCGCTCGACGCGGCGCGCGTTCGCGGCGCTGGGAAGGGAGCGGCGCCCGTACTCCCGGAGCGCGCCAGCGCCGCCTCGCGCGCTACCGCCTGGCGCCAATAATCGAGGAGGTAGCCCACGCTTTCCTCAAAGGAATACTTCGGTTTCCAGCCGGTGGCCTGGACGAATTTATCAATGTTGGGCACGGAGAACGACACATCGGCCGGCCGGAGCAGGGCCGGGTCAACGCGGGTCCGGACGGGAACCGCGCTCCGAGAAATCAGGAGATCTAAAAATTCGCCGATGCGGATGGGAGTGGTTGAGCCGATGTTATACACCTCCCCGGGCTGGCAGTAAAAAATGGCCTCCCAGTAGGCCCGCATGGCGTCGCGCACGTCCAAGAGCGAGCGGACGGAATCGAGATTGCCGTGCACCAGCTCCTCGGCCAGGCCGTACTCGATCCGGGCCACCTGGCGGGCAAAGGAGGTGGCAAAGAGATCGGTGCGCCGCGGGTTGATGTAGGAGAACATGCGCGTGCGGATGATCGGCATGCGGTAGGAAAGGAAGTACACCCCGCCCAAGAGGTCCTGGGTCGTTTTCGAAACGGCATAGGGATTGACCGGACGGAGCGGGGCCTCTTCGGTGATGGGCGTGCTGCCGGAGCGCGTCTGCCCGTAGACCTCGGCCGTTGAGCAAAGCTTGATAATGGGGTCGAGCCCGGCATGCCGGACGGCTTCAAAGAGGTTCACCGTGCCCAGGACATTATTCGAGATGACGCTGGCCGGAATTATGAACGAGGCCCGGACATTGGCATGGGCGGCCATGTGGAAGATGACATCCGGCCGCACCAAGGCGAGCACCGAGAGGATGGAGCCGAAATCCATGAGATCGCACTCATGCACGGTGATGCGCTCGGCAATGGAGCCGAGGTTATCCTTGGTCGTTGAGTGCCAGCGCGAAATGCCGTGGACCGCGACGGCCGGATGGTGCGCGACGATGTATTCGGCCAGGTAACTCCCGCCCGCGCCGCCAATGCCGGTGATGAGGACCCGCCGGATATCAGGAGATGTATTCATGCTTCATGCGTCTTGCTTCATGGGTCTTACTTCAGGCCAGCCCGTTCGGGACGTTGCCCCAAATGCGCCAGCTCCCGGAAGGGCTGGGGCGGCCGGGCCTCGCGCAGTTTTTCCTCTTGGGAATAATCGGCATCGGGCTCAAAGTAAATGATCTGGCTCCCGGAAAATTCAAAGTTGAACGGCACGCGGATCAAACCGGCCAGTTTTTCGCGGATGCCGGGCTGGGCCTCGGGCGGCGCAAAGAGGAGCATAAAACCGCCGCCGCCGGCACCCAGGAGCTTGCCGCCGATGGCCCCGGCCGAACGGGCCGCCTCGTACATCTCGGCAACGTGGGAGTTGGAAACCAGCGGACTCAAGGCCTGCTTGGCCTGCCAGGCCTCATGCAGCAGCTCACCAAATTCATGGATGCCGCGGCGGCTGGCCAGGATCGCAATCCCCTCCGTCACCATCTCGCTCAAACGCCGGAGCTCTTGCTCCTGATCCTGGAGGCCGTAGCTTGCGGCAATGGCCGAGGCGGTGCGCGCGACGCCGGTGTAGAAGAGCACGAGGTGCGACTCGAGCTCCTTGATCCGATCGCGCGAAAGGGTCATCGGCCGGATGGAGACCTCGTTATTGGCATGGAAGATGATGTGGTTCAGGCCGCCAAAGGCGGCCAGGACCTGATCCTGCGATCCCACCGTCTCCTTCAGGAGCTCCTGCTCCACGTAAATGCTCTCTTTAGCCAGATCACCCTTGGAAGGAATGTTCCCCTTCAGCGCATGGAGCGCATGCAGGAGTCCGACGGTAAAGGCCGAGGAGGAACCCATGCCGCTCCGGGCGGGGATATCGGCGTCATGCTTAATGGCCACGCCGCGGTCAATGGCCAGGTACTTGAGGATCTGGCGCACCGCCGGGTGTTCAATCTCGTCAACGGAGCGGCAGTTCTCGATCTTGGAGTAGGCGACGCTGATCTTATGCTCGAAGAAAGGCGGCAGGTACCGGCAGGTGAGGTAGCAGTACTTATCAATGGTCGTGGCCAAAACCTGGCCGCCGTTGGAGCGGTACCAGGCCGGGTAATCAGTGCCCCCGCCGAAGAAGGAGACGCGGAATGGGGTACGGCTAATAATCATGAATTTATCTGCGATCCCGCTGGAAGCGGGAGATAAAGCTGCAAATTCGTGAACATCCGCCAATTTCGCGAAGGGAGAGGGATGATAGGACGTGGGAGCATACGAGCTATAATCCGCTTGCGAAGCGCCTGACCGAATAGGTCATCCCCAATGGGGTGCGGCACTTCGCCGCGTGAGACCTGGCGAACTTGGTGGGGGTCATACGGCCGGCGTTTCGTTGCTGGGGCGCGCCTCAGGGAACAGCATCCGCTCCACGAGATCGCAGATGATGTGCTCAATGGCCAGGTGCGCCTCTTGGATGTAGGCCGTCCTCGCGCTCGGCACGGCAATGGCAATGTCGGCCATGCCGGCGAGCGAGCCGCCCGCGCCAGCGAGCGCAATCGTCCGGAGGCCCATGGCCCGCGCCGTTGCCACCGCCTGGAGGATATTGGGCGAAGAGCCGCTGGTGGAGATGGCCATGAGCGCGTCGCCGCGCTTCCCGAGGGCCTTGATCTGCCGCGAGAACATCTCTTCGAACATCTGGTAGTCGTTGGCAAACGCGGTCAGGAACGAGGTATCGGTGGTGAGCGCAAGCGCGGGCAGGGGGTCGCGGCGGAAACTTTTATCCAAGATGTTCGTAAACTCCGTGGCCAGGTGCTGGCAGTCGGCCGCGCTGCCGCCGTTGCCGCAAAGCAGGAGCTTCCCGCCGTTCCGGAATGAATGGGTAATGGCCTCCGCGGCCGTGACCACCGCGCCCACCGCGCGGCCAGATGCCCGAACACCTTCCGGGTGGCCGGGATTCGCGGTCAGGGGCGCGCTGGCCGCAATCGCCGCCCCCGGCTCAAGATGCAGCGCCCCGCCGGCCATAGCCCGCTTCACCCGCGCGCTCTCCGCCAGGTGCAAAACGACCAGCCGATGGAACCTATCAGGGCTGCCGGGCATTTCTTCCGATTGCATGATAACCGATAATACCGCCGATGATCCGCGCGGCGCCGACCAAATCGTCAACCACGTAATCCGGTGCGGCCTGGCCGCGCTCCTCAACTTCGGCTCCGTAGCCGGTGCGGACGAGGAACGTGATCGCGCCGGCGGCCTTACCGAATTCAACATCAAGGGCCTTATCCCCAATCATGAAGCTTTGGGCTGGCTCCAACCCAAGCTCTTGCTCGGCCTCGCGCAACAGGCCGAGTTTTGGTTTACGGCATTCGCAGCCATCTTCCGGCGTGTGGGGACACACGTATATACCATCCAGTATGACCCCTTCGTTTTCGAGCAGCCGGACCAGCCGCCGGTGGATGAGATCAAACCCGGCGGCATCAATCATACCACGACCCACGGCCGACTGGTTGGTCATGAGCGCCAGCCCGAGGCCAAGGCCTTTGAGCTCGCGGAGCGCTACGGCCGCGCCGGGCAGGAGCCGGACGCCCTCCGGATCCGAGAGGTGGCCAAGCTCCTCAATAACCGTACCATCGCGGTCGAGGAGCACGAAACGTCGCTGGGTCATAAAATTCAGCACCATCCTGTATCACACACCACCCGCCCTCCTCCCTACACATTTTTCCACGGATGCCGGCCGAGCATCCGGTAGCCGGCGATGAGTTCCTGGATGCCGCCGTCGAGCGAACGCTGGGCTTCGAATCCGGCCGTGCGCAGGCGCTCGTTTGAAACAATGTAGTTTCGCTTGTCGGGATCGCTGCCGATCTCGGCAAAGTGGATATAGAGGTTTGGCACCTGCTCCTTGATCTTAAATGCCAGCTCCTCCTTGGAGAGATTGGCATTGTCGAGCCCGGCATTGTAGGCGCGGCCGGCCATGGCCGGGGCGTTTTGGATGCAGTGGAGGAAGCAGTCGGCCACGTCGCGGATGTGGATGTAGTTTCGCTTGAAGTCCTTCTCAAAAATCACGAGGTAGCCGTCGGTCACGGCGCGGTAGACGAAATCGTTCACGAGAAGGTCAAGCCGCATGCGCGGGGACATGCCAAAGACCGTGGCCAGGCGGAGCGTAATCGCGTTCGGGCTTGCCAAGAGCTCGGCCTCGGCCTGGGCCTTGGTCTCGCCATAGAGCGAAATCGGTTCAAGCGGCGTGTCCTCGGTGCAGAAGGTTTCTCCGGACTTCGTGCCGTAGCCGCTGTTGGTGGTGGGGTACACGACGAGCTGGGCGGGGCTGCGCAGGCGGTTCAGCATGCGGATGGCCTCGAGGTTCACCGAGCGCGCGAGCGCCGGATCACGGTCGCAGGCCGGCATGCCGACGATGGCCGCGAGCGGAATGATGACATCGGCATCCTTGATGAGCCCGGCCATGAGCCGTTCATCGCGGGCATCGCCGCGGATGAACTCGAAATCCGTCTGCGCCGCAAGGTGCGCGAGCGATCCTGACTGCTGGTACATCAGGTTGTCGAGGACGGTGACGCGGTGGCCGGCATTGAGGAGGTGCTCGGTCAGGATGGACCCGATGTAGCCGGCCCCGCCGGTGACGAGAATTTTCAGAGCGGAGGCAGGCATAGTTAACGCATGATGAGCTTATGCCGGAGCAAAAACCGGCGCTGCTCAACAACCATACCTTTGGGCAATGATGCGAAGAAGCGCACCCGCTTGCCCTGCCAGCTGCCGTGGAGCGCGCCGGAAACGGGCTTTACGAGATAGACGATGCTCACGATATGGCCGAACTCCTTCCCGCGGAAGTACTCAACAGCATCAATGACTTTGAGGATCTTTACCCTGAGTCCGGTCTCGTCGCGGGCAAAGCGCTCGACTGCAGCGGTGAGCGGCTCGCCGAAGTGAACCGTTCCGCCGGGGAAATGCCACCTGCCCTTATCGGGAATGATGTCGCGCTGAATCAAAACAATACCGCGGCGATCCTTGATGACCAGATCCACGCACAGGCGCGGCACGCGGCGGTAGATGAATTTGAAATCGCGGGGTACGAGGCGATGCCAGGGTTTGATGCGCGTGGTCATAGGATATCAACGCCAGCCCCGTTAGAGGCAAGACGCCGCAGGCGTCTGCCGCGCCTCTGGCGCGGGCCTCTAACGGGGCCAGAAAAAAACCTCACGGGCAAATTGGATGAAGTAGGCCAGGCCATAGCGGAAGACCTTTAATTTGCGCTTGCCGCCGATGCGCGGCGGCTCGTCGCCGGGAATCTCCCCGACCTTGAGCCGGCGCTTGGCCGCGCGGATGGACAGGAGCGGCTCCCAGGCGATTTTCATGCCGACGATCTTCTCGGCGAGCCAGTACCCGTCATCCTTGTCTAACTCCAAATCATAGATCAACCGTTTCTTGTGGGCGCGGAAAATAACGATCATATCGGTGTAGCGGCCGCCGAAGAGCAGGTTCACCGTTTTGGTCATCAGCCAGTTGCCGAAGGCGGTGATCCGGTCGTCGTCGTAGCTCTTGGCCCCGTCCAAATAGCGCGAAACAATGACCATATCGTAGCCCTCGCGCATTTTCGTAATCAGAGGCGGGATGAGCTCGGGGATGGAGTTGCCGTCCGGGCTGAAGGTAATCACTATCTCCCCGCGGATGAGCGGCAAAACCTCGCGCATGCCCTCCCGCACGCCGCGCTTCTTCTGGACGTAGACCTCGCAGCCGTGTTCGCGGGCATACTCGATCGTGCCATCGGTGGAGCCGCCATCGAGGATGAGAATCTGGTCCACCCACTCCGGCTTGATGCGCGGCATAATGGCCCGCATGCCGTCAATTTCGTTCCAGGTAAGAATGAGGAGGGTAACGGTCATGACAAACAGGAACCACTATAGCACGGCGGGAGCGGCGGAGTCGAGGTTGACAGGTGCCGCGAGAAGTCCTACGAATACTGACGGATCCCCTAACCCGAACCCCTAACCGACAAGAAAGGAGACGCCAGGATGGCTAGCCGGTTTGATCCTTTCCAACTCGCAGATCGCTTCCGGAGATTCTTCACGAGGGATCTCCAACCGGAGTTCATGAAGAGCTTCCGCCAGCTCAACCTCCCCCACCGTGAAGGCCAGCAACCCACCGCAGTGGTAAGCCGGCTCGACACGGAGGTAGACCATCGGTTTGCTGATTTTCTCGGCCGACACTTCCCCGCGATCCCCATCGTGAGCGAAGAGACGCCGCCCGACCAGCGAACGGCCCACCGCACGAAGTGGCTCATCGACCCGCTCGACGGAACGCGCAACATCCTCATGGGGCTTCCCCTCTTCGGGTCGCAGGCCGCGCTGGTAGAGGACGGCGAGGTGACCTTCAGCGCCATCTTTATCCCGATCGAGGAGGCCGCCGGCGGATACGGCTTCTACTTCGCCGGGCGCGGCGCTGGCGCCTGGCATAGTAGGCGCGACGACACGAAACGCCTCTCGATTTCTGCAATGGCCGAGCTCGGCCGGGCGCACGTCATCCTCGGCGGACCCGAGAAAGAGGTTATGGACCGTTCGGACATGCGACGGGTGGCACAGGCGGCCTTCGAGTCGCGGCGCGGCCTCTCGACCTGCTGGACGGTGACGAGGATCGCGAGCGGCGCCCGCATACCGGCCAGCACCGACGCGGTTCTCAACATCCGCTGTGTGCCCTATGACATCCTAGCGGGCGTGCTCCTCGTTGAGGAAGCCGGCGGCCGGGTGACCACCTTCCGCGGCGAGCCGTGGTCGCTCGAGAACCATCGCGAACTGGTTTTCTCCAACGGCCTGCTGCACGAGGAGATCGTCTCGCTCCTATCCGAACCCTGAAGACCACCAGGAGGTGCGTCATGGAGTTCGAATACCGCTACGGATTCCCGATCCTCCACGCCGAGGACATCATCCCCGCATTTGGCATGATCGGGTTGAAAGTCTGGCCGCTCCTCGATACGGCGAGTGTCGAGGACTACCTCCAGCGCGACCTCACCCCGAGCCAGAAAGCCGAGCTTCGCTTCCTCCCGAAACTCCAGGCGGCGGTCTTCAGGAACCCCGCCGGCGAACCGCAGACGTATTTTCGGACGACCCGCGGGGCGCGCTATGCCATGGTCTTCACGCTCCTGCCGGATGATCTCGTGCCGGTTACCGCCTCGTTCCGCCACGGCATCGAGCGCATCATGCTCGACCTCCCCGGCGGACGCATCGAAGCCGGGGAGACGCCGGAGCAAGCCGGCGCGCGGGAGTACGAGGAGGAACTCGGCATTCCCCTCGCGCATGTGAAAGCGTTGAGCCACGCCGGGCTGCCGATCGATCCGCAACACGGCAATAACCTTGACTTCCCGTGTCTCGGCTTGCCGGAGCTGCCGATCACCCAAGCGCCGCAAAAGCTCGACCGGGGCGAGTTCCTCCAGGCGATGCTGATTCCACTCTCCGAATGCCTGAAGCTCCCCAAGTTGGGCGTGGCCGCGGAGAGCATGGTGATAACCATCTTCCTCGCCCTGGGAGCTCTCGGTCGGCTCACTGTGCGCTAGTACCCTTCAAGAAGTTTCCGTGGATGCGGGAAACCCCGCATCCACGTTTTCATTTCCGGTGCGCGTGGCTGGCTGCGGAAAATCTACTATACTGCGGCTATGAACGCTCCCCTCTTACTCGTGCCTCGCGGCTTCCGCATCCTCCGGCCGCTCGAGCTCCTGAACTGGCGGCCGATTGACATTGGGGCCAGCGTTCCGCTCGAGCCGCAAACGGCATGCCCGGCCTGCGCCCACGCCCTCAACGCGCTTGCCGTTCTTTCCGGGAAGTCAGGCCCGGAAATCCGCGTCGGCGTCTGCGAGCAGTGCGGCTACGCCGGCTACATGGACCGCCCCGCCCGCGCCTGGATCAGCCGCTACTATGCCGAGGTGTGGACCCACGGCACAGAGAAGGACATCGCCGTGCTCGAAAAAAAGCAGCAGCCGGATAATCCGGCCAGCCGCGCGGTGCGAAAGGCCCTCGCACTGCTCCCGGATCGTTCGCGCCCGATTCTTGAGATCGGAAGCGGCTACGGCACCTTGCTCCGCTTCATCCAGAGCCGCGGTTTTGAAACGGTGATCGGCCTTGAAAGCTCGCGCCATCGCGCCCAAACCGCGCGAGAAGCCACCGGCCTGCCCATCCTTTCCGGTGACTTTGAATCTACGGAAACGCAAGCCGAACTCCGGGAGCATGCGCCCTTCGGCCTCATTGCGTCTTTCCACGTGCTTGAGCACGCCTACAATCCGGAAGAAATCATCGCCGCCGCAGGCCGACTGCAGAATCCCGGCGACCTCCTCGTCCTCGGCGTACCCGACCTCGCGGGCGAACCGGCTATGAATATCCTCCTCTTCCTGCCCCATCTCCACACCTTCACGGCCGATGCGCTTGCCGCACTCCTGAACCGCGCCGGCTATGGAATCGTTGATGCGAGCTTCTCATCCGGCGCGGATCTCAGCGTAATTGCCAGGAAGCGTAACGCCGGCCATATGACGAACGGCGAAAGCCAGAAGAATTACTTCGCTGCCGCAGTTGAAAAATTCAAAAGAGAACTTGCCATTGATTCGCTTGCGCCCTCCGGCGCCCAGCGCTACTTCTGGTCAAAAAAAGACGCCGCACTATCCGGCATCCTCCCCTCCCATTGGTACTGGCGCATGGAGGATTGCCTCGCCGGCCGCCAAAATTTCCGATCGCTCCTCATCGAACCGCTCGCCGCTGGCGCGGCACCATCGCCGCCTCCCGTTCAGCTTCGCTTCCGCGACCAGCTCTTCCTCTGCATTAAGTAACGGCCTGCTTCACGAGAAAGTACTTGCCGTAGTGCGGATCCCGCTGGATGCGGTGGGGCGTGCCGGCAAAAAATTCGTCAATGGCTTTCTTGGCGCCCGGGCATTTGACGGCCTCATCCTTGTTCATGTACTCGTCGAACATCACGATCCCTCCCGGCGCCACCTTGGGGAAGAACTCCTCGAGGCACGTGTTATAGGAACGGTAGAGGTTGACGTCAAGGTGCAGGAGCGCGATCCGCTCGATCGGCGTTTTCGCGAGCGCGTCTTCAAAAAATCCCTTGACCACAGTAACGTGCCGATCGAGAAATTCCTGGCTTAAACCGGCGCCGCGGAGGATCGGGGGGACATCTTCGGCCTCGATTGCCTTCCAATCGCCCTTGCGGAGATTACGCGGGCTCTCATCCTCGGGGCTGACCTCGGGATAACCCTCAAACGAATCAAACCCCCAGAGACGGCGGCCCATCCCTTCCTCGTACGCGAGGAGGGCCAGCATCTGGAAGCTTTTGGCTTTGCCCACGCCGCACTCCACCACGTCGCCCCCGATGCCCTCAACCCGACCGAACATGCGCTTGAAATAAAGCAATCGCCCCACCACGCCCCGATCAAGCGGCAGGTTGAAACGCGCGAGCGGCGGGAGGCGCCGCCGAATTTCATACCCCCCCAGAGAAAATACGCTCCGCCGTGGCTGCTTCATTGATTCAACGGAAATATTTTGGCGGCCGCTGGCGCGGGTTATTATCAACCGCAAAGGCGGCGAGCGGCTCAAGTCCCCGACTGCTGAACCCCGGCGGATAGGCGTAGCGGATGGGCCAGGGCGAGGCCGAAGAGGTATAGACGCTCGTATACATCAGGCGCGGTCGCTCCCGGGCCAATCCCCCCCGATGGAGGCCGGTGGTGTCACAAAAGATGATCGTACCGGCCCGGCCGGAGAACGCCCGGACATCCTCCCGCGGGATGTACTGATCCTCATCCGGCGGCATGGGCAATGAGCCGCGGGGCGGGGCGAGCGGAAAGAGACCCCGCCACCGGCCGCTGGCGTGCGATGCGGCCAGATAGGTGAAGGGGCCGGCCGATTCGTCCACGTCATTCAAGTAGAGAAACACTTTGACCAGCTTCCGGTCCTCGGGGTCGCGATGCCAGCGCTGCGAGCCCAGGGGGCCGACCCGTCCGGCGGGAATGGTGGCCTCGAGGTGCCAGAAACGAAACTTGGGGACCATCCCGAGGTAGGCGCCGACGATCCGCAGGACTGGATCGGCCAGGCTAAAGCGGAGGAACGGATGCGAGAGATCGAGGACCGACGGCCCGTCCCAGAGGTTTACGAGGAAAAACTTTCGCAGGCCCTTTGGCTTCTCGCCGGCATCAGCGATGGCCCGCCGTTCGCGGACAATCGCTTGAACCTCGGGAGCAGACCAGCGGCCGGCGGCGAAAGCGGCGAGTTCGCGGAAAACCGCGGGCGGAAAGAGCTCATCCATGCGGCCGGAGGCAACGCCGGTCGCGGACAGGGCTCGAACGAGTGCGGCCTCGGCCGGTGCGAGCGGCGCCGCGTAGCGGCGCCAGAGTCGCCGCCCCTGCCGGTTCTTCAGGCGCCACACCGGCTCGAGCGCCGAGAGTCGGTAGTACCAGGAGCCGAGGGTGAAGACGGCCTCGCGGAGCGGCTTTTTGACCAACTGCTTGGCATTCATAGTGAGGTCGGGCGGACGGCGTAGCGAACGGCGGGATGGGCAATGCGATTGAACCGGAAGCCCGGCGGGTAGACGAGGCGCGTGGCCCGGGCCGAGGCCCGCGTGGTATAGACGCTCGTATACATGATGCGGTGGCAAGTCGTGGCGTAGCCGCCGCGGTGAACGCCAGAGGTATCGCAGAAAATAATGGTGCCGGCCCGACCGGTGGCGAGAAAAATATCCTCGGGCGGAATCGTCCGCGCAATGAAGGCCGGATCTGGGTGGCGGCTCTTTACCTTCGGCGCGTGGGGAAAAAGCTTCCGCCACTTCCCGCGGCTGTGGGAGCGCTCAATGTAGGTAAAAGGGCCGGCGGACCCGTCCACGTCCGACAGATAGAGGAACACCTTCACCATCCGGCGATCATCGGGGTCCGCATGCCAGCGCTGGGAAGCATAGGGCGAAAGATCCGGCGGCGTGGGAATGGTCGCCTGCAGGAAGAATTCCCGAAACTTGGCTAGCATCCCAAGGTAGCCGTTGACGATGGTAAGGACTGGCTCGCTCAAGCTGAAGCGGATGAAGGGATGTTCGAGATCGAGCACGTGCGGAGCCGCCGGCCCTGAGCTCGTCGAAGGGCCCCAGAGGTCCACGAGGAAAAGGTTCTTGGTCATGACCCCGCCGGCGCGCTTGCGCCGTTGCTCAAAATTTTCCTCCGGTCCCAAAACCCGCCATCGCTCCTCGGCGCAGCGCTTGAGCTCATCAAAGACCTGCGGCGGGAAAAGTTCGCTGATCGGGACAACGGCGATGCCCCGCTCGCGCAATGCGGCGATCGCCGCGGCCTCGGCCGGCGCCGGCGAACGCGCCGACATCAAAAAACGCAGGCGCGACGGAACGTTGATGAGCTGCCAGACGAGGCCGGAATTCCGGAGACGGCGGTGCGCCATACCATAGAACTATAACCGTCCAGAACCCTTCTCACAACTTTCGTAGAGTTGCCGATACGCCTCTGCGGCGCGGACCCAGCTCATCTCTCCGGCAAAGGCGAGTGAGCCGGCGGAAAAGCGCTGCCGCAATGACGAATCCGAAAGGATCCGCAATACTGCCTCGGCGGCAGCGCGGCTGTCTTGCGGCGGGACAAGAAATCCGTTTTTCTCGTGAGCGACCGCATCTTGCGCCCCGCTATCCGTGGCGCCGATTACCGGGATGCCGGCGGCCGCGGCCTCAAGAAATGCCAGACCAAAACCCTCGACGTCGCGCCCGGCATCATACGGCAACAGCATGAATAGCTCGGCGCTGCGGTAGAGCGATATCAAAAATTCGCGCCGCACGCGCCGGAAGAAAACCACGGCACCGCCCAAACCATGATACTTGATTCTAGATTCCAGATTCCCCTTCTCCGGGCCGTCGCCGACAATGACGTAGCTGAGGCTCGGATGCGATTTCCGTATTTCGGCAAAGGCCTCCAGCGCGTAGCCGTAGCCCTTGCGCGGCTTCAAGGCGCCCACGCCCACGATATACGGTCGCAGTTTCTTAATTTCTAATTTCTCCATTTCCGTAAGCGCCGGTGCGCGCGCAAATTCATCCGCATTCACGCCGTGGTTGATTACGGCTGTGATTTTCAAGCCGGGAACCTCCCGAGTGAGTTCGCAAGCCGTATAATGGCTCACGGCAACGACGCGATCGGCCCGGCGATAGGCCCAGCGGAGCAGCCGGCCGGCGATGGGCCGGTCAAGCGCCTGGAGCGCGCCGGTGCCGATGGCGGTGATAATCAGCTTCTTTTTTAAGCCGAGCGCCGCAAGAGCGGCTATAACACCGTAGGGATAGCCGTCGAGGGCGTGGATATTATCATAGCGCCGGAACACGGCGCGGATTTTGGGCAGGGCAAGGATGGCGCGCCATTTGCTTCCCGGCAGCAGCGCCAGTTCGTCCGCCTGCCCCGAACTTTCGCGGGTGAGAACGAGGTACCGGAAGTCCGGTCTAACTTCCCGAAAGGCGGCCAAGAGCGACCGGCAGAAATTCCCGGCGCCGGTGCGGACATCCAGATTGTGGTTCAGGAAACAGACCGAAGCGGACCCCGTTAGATCCCCACCCGGAAGGGCGGGGCGTTTGTTGAATTTTGCAGAAACGCTCCTTTCATCTCCGACCCGGAGGCCGGAGCGTTCAGGATCTAACGGGGAAAACATACGCTAGGGCAAGACCGCCCGCCGCAACGGATTCAACAGCGTGCCGAAGAATCTCGCGAGAAATCGCCGATCATCGGCATCGAAAGTGAATACGCTTGCCGCCTTCAGCCGGAGGCCGGGATGGGCTTTGGCGATCATGCGCTGAAAGAGGAGCACGCGCCAGGCGTAGGTCGCCACGTACTCCACGGCGGTTCCAAAGACGCCGATGATCGGCAGGAGCGCGACATTCAATCCGATGACCAGGAAGGATTCGGTCACCAATCGGGCGGTCAGAATCTTCTGCTCGCGGAGCACGAGGAGGAGGGACTTTTGAATTTTGTAGACGCCGTAGAACGGGAGCGTGGCCGTGAGCACCCAGAAGAGCGGCATGGCCGGCGCGTACTTGGGGAATATGGCCGCAATGATCGGCGGCACGAAGAGGAAGCCCAACACGGCCATAGCCGTTCCGCCCCAGAAGACGTACTTGGCGCTGCGGCGGAACATGTAGGCCAGGCGCCGCTCGTCGCCCGCTTCCCACGGCAGGAGCCGCGAAATCATCGTGATCGGGAACACGCTCTGGGCCAGGGTAATGAGGTTGATGGCCAGGGTGTAGAGGGCCACCGCCTCGGTGTTCACAAAGAATTTAATAAGCCACGGCCGGACGTTCTTGGTAACCCGCGAGAAGCCGTAGCGGACCAGGACCGGCGTCCCGTAGCTCTTAACGGCCGCGGCGAGCTGGCCGTGGGTATGCGCGCGCACGCCGCGGAATGCCCGCCGGTATTCGCGGAGGAACCGCCACGAGGCGAAGAGCAGGGCGAGGAAAGCGGCCATGACCGCGGCTTGGAGCGCTTCGCGGATGCCGAGCGTCCCCCGGAAAAGGAATCCGGCGAGGAGCAAAAACTTGGCAATCTCCTGGACGGCCGGGATGGCGAACGACGAAAGGGAGCGGGAAGCCGTGAAGAAAAGATCCTCGGCGGCACGGATGACTTCCAGGATGATGAGGAAGCTTGCGATCTGAAGAAAAACGGCAATGTCCTTGCCGTAGTACGCCCCAATCTTGCCGGCGCCGAAGAAGACGAGCGCGGTCAGCATCGCGCCGACGATGACCTTATAGAGCGCAAACTCGTTGAACAGCCGCTTGGCCTGAGCGTGACGCTGCTCGGCAAGCCCCCGCGCCGTGTCGTTGACCACGACATCGTCAAAGAGGCCGGCGGAGAGGTTGTCGGCAATGGCGATGGCCGCAAGCACGAGCTGGTAGAGCCCGAACTGGTAGACGGTGAGCGCGGTTAAAATGAGGAAGGAGTTGGCCAGGCCTGCTCCCTTGACCACCACGTTCCAGAACTGCGCCCGGAACTCGCCGCGGACATAGCGCTGGGAGAAAGATTGCGGCTGTTCATCCGGCATACTCTTCATACTCAACAGCGGGTAGCGCTGTTCCAAAACCCTAAATCCTAATTCCTAAACCCTAAATCACCGCACCATCCCGAACGAAGTGGGGTTAGAGTGCGCGATCCCGCACTTCCGCGAACCTTCGCTGGTGCTACCCGAGGACACAGTTCGGGAAGTACGGGATCTCCCGCACCTTCCCACGAGCGCCAGCGAGTGGCTGAAGGTGCGAGGATCCCGCTGGTCTTCCTGCCAGTTTCCGGCATCAATGCAGGGAAGGTGCGGGATCTCCGCACGGTAGCTCCTCCCCCGCTTCCAGCGGGATCGGAGACCGTGCGGGACTCC
>CAYJUW010000015.1:0-17811 GCA_964373495.1 uncultured Candidatus Saccharibacteria bacterium
CTTCGCCAAAGGCTTCGGAGGACACAGTAAAGCTACGGGCGGGCAGGCCTTGCGAGGGAGAGGGAAAGAGCTCTCAACCCTTCGACGTGGCTCAGGGTAAAAAGCGTTGTAACTTGTCATGAGCTTGTCGAATGACGGTCTTACCTCGGAAGGTTTGCAACCTCTGGGGATTCAACTTGACTACTTCTGCTCAATCGAGGAAAATCATAAAAGGAGGCCCATAAAAGGGGAAAGGAGGGTTAGGAAAGACCGGGAGCGTGATTTCCTGCGGTTCACCACCCAAGACAAGAGGGGGATTGGTTATGGGTAGGTACTGTCTCACGGAGGGGAAGTTCGCGACTGCCAAGCTCGGAGAGGAGCTCGCCATCCAGCAGTTCCCTCACACCTTCGCGGTTGTTGACCGAGGGGGCAAGCCCGTCTGCATCCCGCACGGGGGCTGTGCTCTCGAGCTCATCTCAGTGGATCCCGGACTCGCCAGGCACCCGGTGCTCGCCGGGCTCAAGTCGGGCCAGACGGTGCACTACGAGATTCAGGGCGCCGGTCAACAAGAGCGCGACGTCGTCACTCTGAAGACCGGCGCGACCGCCGACCTCAGGGATCTCGTGGGCTGCACCTTCCAGATCACCGAGGAGAAGCTCCTCTAGCCCGCTCCAACCGGCGACGGAGCTGTCGCAGGAGTTCCGTAGGAAGTATTGCGGGGCAGGGAGAGCCAAAAACTCTCCCGCCCCGCGTTATTTTTTATGGTGCGCCATTAATCTGCCGAGCTGGGTATTCGGTCCCATTAAGAATACTCCGCAGCCGATTCCTTCTGGTCTAATTCGCGCGAATAGTGGAATAAGCACGGAAAGAGTATAATCCAATCACCATGAAAGAGCTCGAGAAACCGCTGAAGGCCCTGGCCAACCTCCGGCGGCTGGCCATCCTAAAGTACCTGAAGCAGAACCGTGAGGCCTCGGTGGGGGAGATCGCCGGCGCCATCAAGCTCTCCTTCCGGGCCACCTCCAAGCACCTCGGCATCCTGGCCGCGGCCGACATCCTCGACAAGGAGCAGCGGAGCCTCGCCGTGCACTACCGCCTCGCTGCTTCACTTCCGCGCACCGCCCAGGCCGTCATCCATCTGATCTAATGCGCGCGAATAGGAGAATAGTTTAAAATAGCTAACTGGCCAACCTCGAGCGAATTACTCCGCAATTACGCAGGGCAAACAAACCCCAGTAGTATCCGCCTCAGGCGGAACTACGGGGCGAGAAAACGGTTCGACGGGCTTACCATCTTGAGTCGGGTCGAAGGTTCGTACCCTGTGGGCGGGTTTGTGGGGGTGAGGCGACGGGGGTTTGACTTTATGTGGGCTACATATATAATCCACTTGGGAATAAGAGACGTGGTCGGGTTTCTATAATTCCGGGAATATCTAAGAAGCTATGCAAGGAACCATTAAAACGCTGAAGAACGGATTCGGATTCATCGCCCGCGAGGGCGAAGAAAAGGACCTTTTCTTTCACTCCAAGGAGTTGCAGGGCGTCACGTTTGACGAACTCAAGGTCGGCGACACCGTCACCTTTGAGGTCGTCGAAACCGAGAAAGGCCCAGCCGCAGTCAGCGTATCACGGGCGAGAGAGGCCCCTACCGGGACCCCTCTTGAATAAGATTGTTGACCCCCGAAAAACCACCGCCGCGCGCGGTGGTTTTTCGCGCCGGATCGGGTATTGATTTTTTTATTCATTTCTGCCATAATCCCATTCAATGAGAAGGCGAGACGACGAATTGAAACTGAATCAAATCGGCACGTCTCTTGCGACTTTTATGGAGTCCTACAACAAGAGCCTTCCTAACCATTTCTCCAAGGTATCGGCCAAGGAACTGGAGGAATTCCAGTCACTCCACGCGATTCTTTTCAAGCATGGCGATGAGTGGTCAATCGACCGGCATCGCAAACGCCTCATGGATTGGCTCTTCTCGCATCGCCGTATTCCGTGAACCCCGTTACAACCCGTCTCGAGGGCCGGGGCCTCCTATGAGTTCTCGGATTCTTCACTTCTCATCACCCCGAAGGAAGGGCGCCCGGGTTGTAACGGGGTGAACGCGCCGGCGGGGCTTATGTTTCCGGCGCCTCCGAGGCGTTTTTGAATTCCGGCGGAGCGCATGACGCGCGCCCGTGAGCATTCTTGCTGAAAAGACCTGTATCGGGTATCCCGGATAAAGGATTTGTGGAGATACGAAATATAGCGATCATCGCCCACGTTGACCACGGCAAGACCACGCTTACCGACAACCTGCTGAAGCAGACCGGGGTCGGCGGGGGCGTCACCATGGATTCACATACGCTCGAACAGGAGCGCGGTATTACCATTTATTCCAAAAACGCGGCGATTTTTTATCCCTCGGCCGGCTCGGGACGCGCCGTGACAAAAATAAACATCGTTGATACGCCGGGACACGCCGATTTTGGATCAGAGGTCGAGCGCGTACTCCGGTCCATTGATTCGGTGCTGCTGGTGGTGGATGCCCAAGAAGGCCCCATGCCGCAGACCCGCTTCGTGTTGAAAAAGTCGCTCGAGCTCGGGCTCAAGCCCGTGGTCGTGATTAATAAAATTGATAAGCCGGCGGCCGAGCCGGCACGATGCGAGGAGCAGGTGCTCGAGCTATTCTTGGAGCTTGGCGCCAGTGAGGCGCAGGCAAATTTCCCCGTCGTCTATGCAATCGGCCGCCTGGGTATTGCCAAGCTGAAGCTCACCGACGAGTCATCGGATCTTTCGCCGCTGCTGGAGACGATTCTCTCTCATGTCGCGCCGGCTTCCGCGGCGTCCTCGGATGCCCCATTGCGCCTCCAGCCGTTTAACCTCGGCTACGACAATTTTCTCGGTCGGCTCGCGATTGCCCGTATCTATGAGGGCACGGCTCGACGCGGCGATGCGGTGTTCATCAAAACGCCGGGTGGTGAGGCGCGTCCGGGTAACATTACTCGCCTGTATACGTTCCATGGGTTACAAAAAATCGAGGCGGAGGAAGCCCGCGCCGGCGACATCGTGATGATCGCGGGACTGCCCGATATTGATATTGGGGAGACGGTCACGACGGATGCCGACGCCGCGGCCTTGCCGGCGATTGCCGTTGATGAGCCGACCATCGCGCTTAACTTTTTTCCGAATAGCTCTCCGTTTGCCGGGCGCGAGGGAAAATTCGTGACCTTGCGGCAGATCCGCGAGCGTCTGCGGCGTGAACTTGAAGTGAATGTCGGGCTGCGCATTGATTTTGGCGCCGCGGACTTCTTCTCCGTATTCGGCCGGGGGGAGCTGCACATCGCGATTCTTCTCGAGCAAATGCGCCGGGAGGGCTATGAGCTCCAAGTATCCCCGCCGCAGGTGATTGTAAAAAAAATTGTTGATGTAACATCAGAGCCGCCGGTGGTGAGCACAGTCGAACCATTCGAGGAAATCATTGTTGACGCGCCGCAGGGCTATCAGGGTGTAATCATCGAACGCCTCGGCGCGCGCGCAGCTCGACTGCAGGATCTCCGCATCCATGGCGCGCTCGCGCGCATGACCTTCGAGGGGCCCACGCGCGGCATCCTCGGCTATCGGAACCAGTTCATCATTGATACCAAGGGCGAAGGCATCTTGGCCGCTCGGGTTATCGGCTTTAAACCGTTCGCCGGCGAGATCAGGAAGCGCGCGGCCGGGTCCATGATTTCGATGGCCGGCGGCACCGCGTTGGGATACGCGCTCTGGAATCTGCAGGACCGGGGGACGCTGTACATCGGCCCCAACACCGATGTCTATGAGGGCATGGTCATCGGGAATACGTCCAAGGGCGAGGAGATGAACGTCAATCCGACCAAGGGCAAGCAGCTGACCAACGTCCGCGCCGCCGCTTCGGATGAGGCCATCGATTTAACTCCGCCGTTCGAGCTGACCATCGAGCGCGGGCTTGAGGTGATGGCCGAGGACGAGTTCCTTGAAATCACGCCTACGAGCGTGCGGCTTCGAAAGCAGCATATGACGGAGGCGCTGCGCGCGAAAGCCCGGAGAGGGTAGCGAATCAACGGCCCGCCGGCACGTTATGGTATTCTGAAGAGGTATACCTCCTTTGTTGAGTAGTATCCATAGGCACATACCGCACGCAGTCCTCATCGGCCTGTTCATTGGATGGAGCGTTTTCATATGACCGCAGCACTATGATCATTATCGCCATTATCTTGGGGAGCACGCGGGAGGGGCGGCAGGGCGAAAAGGTCGCCCGCTGGCTGGAGGGCCTGGCTCGCGCGCGTTCTGATTTTCGGACCGAGTTCATTGACTTGGGCGGCTGGGCGCTGCCGTTCCTTTCCTCGGCCATCCCGCCCGCCTCTCCCGACTACCGACCGAAGGGGATTGTCACGCAGTGGTCGGAGAAAATTGCGGCCGCCGACGGCTTCATCGTGGTCACGCCGGAATATAACCATGGCTACCCTGCGGTGCTGAAAAACGCCCTTGACCACCTCTACCGCGAATGGAACCGAAAGCCGATCGCCTTTGTCTCCTACGGCGGGAGTGCGGGCGGAGCGCGCGCGGTGGAGCAGCTGCGGCAGGTCGCCATCGAATTCCAGATGGCGCCGATTCGCGAGGCCATCCACATCGCCGCCATCCGCAAGGCCTTTGACGAGGCCGGCTCTCCGGTCGAGGCCGAAGCCCTCGGCGAGCGGGCCTCTGTCCTCTTTGACCAGCTCCTCTGGTGGGCCGAGGCCCTCCGCCAGGCGCGGTCACGGCCGGCCTGAGGCCGGAGGTATCCCCGATCGTGCTTCTCGAACATTTTCCCATGAGCGGCGAAATTGCATCACTCGCCATCGTCCTCGTGCGGCTGGCCGTACCGTTCTCGATTTTCCGGTGGCCGCTCGCCGGCATCCTGCTCTCGATTGCCGCCGACGCCTCGGACGTAATGGTCTTTGAGGTTACCGGCTACGGCTTTTTCGGCGGCGTGTACCACCACCTCGACAAAATCTTTGACATCTACTACTTGTTCTTCGCCTGGCTCGTGGCCCGGAAGTGGAGCGATCCCTTCGCCCGGCGCGCGGCCACCGCGCTCTTTTCCTGGCGGCTCCTCGGCGTCATCGCCTTCGAGGCCACGGGCTACCGCCCGCTCTTTCTCCTCGCGCCGAGCATTTTCGAGAATTTCTATATTTTTCGAACGATCGCCGTGAAGGTGAAGCCATCCTTCGCGTTTACCTTGCGGAGCTTAATCATCGTGCTGCTGGCCGTCGGCATCCCCAAGGTGGTCCAGGAGTATGTCATGCATTTCCGCTACATTGACCAGGTCTGGAGCTTCATCCGCGATACCTTCTTCTGGTGGCTCTATCAACGGCGTGGGGGATGAGCATGTTCCGCCGCGCGCAGCGTATTCGCGCACGTTTCGATACCATGGGTACATTACTGATCAGCTTAGCCGTCGCCGCGATCCTTGCCTTCTCGATTCTGATCATTGCCATCGTGGCTCGCTCGCTCGTCTCGGGCGCGCCCTACGTCCCCAGCTCCGGTGTCAAGATCAGCGCGATGGTGCGCCTGGCCGGCCTGAAGCCCGGCGAACGGGTGGCCGATTTCGGCTCCGGAGACGGGCGCGTAGTCATGGCTTTAGCCCGGGCCGGAGCCGAGGCCCACGGCTACGAAATCAATCCCATTCTCGTCTGGCTGTCGCGGCGGAAGATCCGGGCCGCGGGCCTGGCCGGTCGGGCGCGGATCCATTATCAGAGTTTCTGGCGGGCGGATGCCGGCGATTTTGACATCATCACCGTCTTCGGCATCAGCCATATTATGCCGGCCCTGGGGCGTAAATTGCGCCGCGAATTAAAATCCGGAGCCCGCGTGGTCTCCAACGCCTTTGCCTTCCCCCAGTGGCCGCCGGCGCGCGTCGAGGACAGCGTGTATCGTTACGATCAGATATGATTTCCCTCCTTATCTTCATTGCTCTGCTCGGCCTTATCAATTCCGGCTACCTGGTTTGGAAGCATTACGGCCCGAGGCGCGGGCCGCTGGTCTGCCCCTTTAACCAGGCCTGCGATGTCGTGCTCGACAGCAAGTATGGCCGGGCGCTCGGCATCCGGAACGAGCTCATCGGCGCGGCCTTCTATCTCCTCACGTTGGCTCTCTTGGTCTTGGCCTGGCGCGGTTCATCCCTGCCGGTTACCATCTTCGGCCTGAGCGATCCGCTCCGAATTGCATTTTTCATTTCCATTCCCGCGTTCGTCGTTTCGCTGGCGCTCACCGCCATCCAGCATTTCATCTTGAAGAACTACTGCTCCTACTGCCTCTTGGCCAATCTCCTGAACGCGCTCCTCTTCTTTGGGTTATTGCTCCTGACCTAGATGCCCCATCGTCCGCGGTTCATCATTCTCGGTTTCATCCTGGCAATGCTCCTCGGTGGGTTTTTTGTTGTGCGAACGTACCTCCCGGCGGTCCGGCCGGCCTTTGGCCCGCCGCCGGAGGATATCACCACATACTTGCCCGAGGATTCCGTGCCGCCGCAAGCCCCGCTGCCCGCGGAAAACGAAATCAATTTTCCCCTGAAGCTCCCGCCGGGATTCCGGATTTCAATTTTCGCCAAAGATCTCCCCGGCGCCCGGGTGATGCGTCCTGATCGCTTCGGCAACCTATGGGTCAGCCGCACCAGCGCCGGCGCCGTGTCGCTCTTGGAAATCGATCGCGATACCGGCCGGCTTAGGCATCAAGGTGACGTGTTCACTGGTTTGCGAAAACCCCATGGCCTCGCGTTTGATCCCCAGAACGGGCTTACCCTCTATATCGCCGAAGAGCATCGGCTCCGGCGCTTCGCCACGTATTCCGAAGATCCCGGTACTGAACTTCTGTCGCTCCCGGCCGGTGATGGCCATTTTACGCGCACCATCGCCTTTGGGCCGGACGGCAAGCTCTACATTTCCGTGGGTTCAAGCTGCAATGTCTGCATTGAGTCGGATGAACGCCGGGCCTCGATCCTTCGCTACGATCCCGCCACCGCTACGGCGGGCAAGCCGGAGACGAAGCAGTACGAAATTTACGCCCGCGGGCTCCGCAATGCCGTGTTCTTCGCCTGGGATTACGTCCGCGGCCCCGTTACAAAATTCACGCCCGATAGCAAGGCACTTCAGTCAAATGTAGCGATTCGTGGCAGTGTGGCTTCGGGGACGGATGGAAATTTTGTAACGGGGCGCGGTCATATGTGGGCCACGGAGATGGGCCGCGACTGGCTGGGCGACGATCTGCCGCCGGATGAGATTGTGCTCGTTAGACAGGGCAAGGACTACGGCTGGCCGATCTGCTACGGCAAAAATGTCCACGATGCTGATTTCGACAAGAATACATACATCCGCGATCCCTGCGCTGAGCAGGAGCCGTCGTTCATTGACATCCCGGCGCATTCCGCCCCGCTCGGCCTGGCGTTTATTGTTTGTCCGCCAGAATACCGCGCCGCTGGGCGGCGCGGATGAATGGCGGGAACAAACAATAATCCCGAGTCCCGCCGAAAGCGGGACGAGGGATCTCGTTCAAAATCAGATACCGCACCGCTTTGCGGTGCGGTTACCGAAGATTTTCATTTGTTTCTCCGCAAGAATACCCCGCCGCTTGCGGCGGGGATGAATTGCGGCGCGAAACAAATAACCCCTCTCCAGGGTTCCACACTACCCGCATCGCCCATCCCCCAGCTGCCAGGATGGACATGTCACCCAGCATACGATCCGAGCGGAAAACTGGGGAGGGGTGAACAGGAGATACCACACCGCGACTTCGGCGTGGAGCTCGTTGTTCATTTCTCAACGATGTGCTACGATATCCGCGAGTCGTGAGTCGTTTCCAACGTTCGCACCATTATGATGGATACACAACAAAAGTCCGTTACCGCCGCTGTCCTCCTCATCGTCGGTCTTGCCGTTGGCTTCTGGCTCGGCCGCACGGCCGAGCGCGGCATGCTGCCGCAGGCGGGCCCGTTTGCTCCGCCTCCGGCGCCCGGAGCCGCAGGACTGCCTCCGCCGTACGGTGCGGTGCTCGGTGGCGGCAACGCCATCGCGGTCAATGATCAGGCGCCGGGCATGAGGATTGCGCTCGCCCTGGTTACGCTGGCCGGCGATGGCTGGGTGGTGATCCATGAGGACCGCGACGGGAAACCGGGGAGCATTTTGGGCGCCCAGCGCTTCAACGCCGGGGCCAACCAGTCGGGGAGCGTGGAACTCCTCCGGGCAACCGAGGAGGGGAAAGTGTACTACGCCATGCTCCATTCGGACGACGGCGACCGGCAGTTTGACCACACCAAAGATCTCCCGGTCACCAACCCAGAGGGCAACGCGATCTTGATGCGCTTCGTGACCGCCACAGAGCCCGGGGAGCGGTAGGTCCGGCCTCGGCATCGGAACGTTGCGGCGCGTGTGCCTGTCGCCGGGATACCCCGCCGCGTGCCGGTTCGATTCGGGGTCCACCGTCCCCATAACATCTCGGAACACCCCGAATATTACACCCCGAATATTCCGATTGTCGCCATAACACCCCGATCGGGGTGTTATGGCGACACCAGGAAAAATGGGGTACGCTTGCGGTATGGCCCATCGCATTAAGGCGAGATCCCTTGCGCACGCGCTTCTCGCCATTGCGGCGCTCGGCGGCATCACGCTCCTGGCCATTACGGCGCCCAATGCCTTTCAGATGCTCGGGCGGCGGCACCGCCGGGGCGAGTGGTGGGCCGAGCGCGAAGCCGAGCGGCGGCGCATCCGCGAGGCGCTGGAGCGCCTCCGTCGGCGCCGGATGGTCGAGTTTGACGTGCGCGGGGGAGAGGAATTTTTGAAAGTCACGGCGCAGGGCCGCCGCTACCTCCGGAAGTTCGATTTTGGAGAGCTCAAGCTGCCGAAGCCGAAGCGCTGGGATGGCAAGTGGCGGATCATCGTGTTTGACGTTCCGGAAAAAGTCGCCGAGAAGCGGAAGCTGTTCCAGCGGAAGCTCCGGGAGGTTGGTTTCCATCAGCTCCAAAAGAGCGTGTGGGTGTATCCCTACGAATGCCGCGACGAGGCCGATTTCATGGCCTCCTTCGCGGAGGTGAATCCCTACGTGCTGTATTTTGAGTCAGATTCCCTTGGTTATGGCGAGGGCCGGGTCCGGAGGGTCTTCGGCCTGCTCTGAGGCGGGCGCAGACGCGAACGATAGTAGCTGTAGTGTAGTATACTCGATCGTCGCCATAACACCCCGATCGGGGTGTTATGGCGACATTGGGGATGGGGGCGATCCGAGGTGTAAATTTGCTTTATTCCGCTCTGGCTCTGTTGCGCGGGGTGTCGTTACTGCGTTTGGCAACGCGGGGTGAACCCCGTTACAACCCGGCCCTCGCCCCGTTAGAGATTTTCTCTAACGGGGTAAAGCCGGGGCTTCCAATGAACCTCGAGATTCCGCCTTCCTCCCCAGCCGAAGGGATGGGGCATCCGGTTGTAACGGGGTGAATGGATAGGGGATGGGCAGTGGTAATGGTGTGGAAAACTTAAATCGTTTAAATTCGATCAGCGGTGCGGTAATATGAACGACAGTGACCATGAATCGCTCCGTCTTGAAGTTTCTCGCCGGCGGATTGGGGTTGGTTGCAATCGCCGTCGGCGTTTTATATTGGGTTGATTATATTCGCTATCGTCAGAGCCCGGAGTACCGCGCCGAGCAGTATTTCAAGGATTTGGAGAAGAGGTATCGCGAGGATCCGTATGGCGGCTCAACACCGGAGGAGACGCTCCAGTTATTTATTGATGCGTTAAAAAAAGGCGACGTGGAGTTGGCGAGTAAGTATTTTGTGGTGAATAAACAAGAGAATCAGTATACATATTTCGTGAGAATCAGAGAGCAAGGATTGCTTGACGAGTTGATTAGAGATGCGGCTAAGTTAGGAAATAAGTACCCCTTGATTAAGGGCGATGATAGCAGATTTATTTTCGAGGCCTTTAATGATGAAGGCGAATTAATTTTACAAACAGATTTAGCGAGAGGTCCAAATGGTAAGTGGAAAATAGTCGACTTATAAATTCCTGTACAAAGTTACTCCTCCTAGGGCTCTTAACAGCACCCTTTAACTTTGTACATGGGTATGATGATAAAACTACTCATCCTGCACTTACGCAGGAGATAGTGCGATTTTATAATCGACATTTTTTCGGCGAAGATATTCCAGATGGGAGTATGCAGTTAATGATTCAGGGCAGTATTGCTGAAGATAGTGATGCGCGTTGGTTGCAACATTTTTATGACCCTATAAAAAACCGTGGTCTAGTTTTAGGAGATAGCGAGTTATTTAGAAGTAGAGAAATCGCGGCGATCATCGGAGGCACTAGATCCGAATGGATGAGTTCTAAAGAATGGGCCAAGGCAACGCGCTCGCAAGCGGGCCCTGCTGGTAGTATGGCCGGGATATTCTGGCCACTATTCTCTGGAGCAGATGATTACTCTTGGGATCGCGCGATATACGAATATGTCTGGGGGGATAAGAGTAGGGGATTGTTGGCGCTGGGCCACGTCTTGCACTTGCTGGAGGATGCTACCGTACCGGATCATACGAGGAATGATCCCCACCCCCCAATACTCGATTTTGGTTCACCATTCGAATTTTGGGCTAAAAAATTCAGCCCCTCAAATTTTCAGGTTGCTGATTTTGGGGATAGCGGGAGGATACCAACTTTTACTGATTTGGGCAGTGCTTTCGATATGAATGCAAATAATACAAACCGTAACTTCTTCAGCAAGGATACCGTCGTTGGTACTGTTTACGATGAACCTTTGATTGATGGTTATCGCGGCGAGTTTGGTTTTCATTATATAAACGGCGTGCTCTACCCGATTGTCCGGAAAATAATAAAATTTGATGGTAATATTGAGTACACTCTTATCGATCGCGGTGAAGTTATTCTCAATAGCTATTGGGATCTCCTATCTAAGCAAGCCGTAGTCAATGGCGCGGGGGTGGTGAAGTTGTTTTTTGATGAGGTGGAGGAGGAGAAACGGACGAAGGTGCTCTATAACAAGAACCGGTCGTGGGTGGGGAGGTTTTTTGGTGCGACGAAGGAACGATTTTTCAGTTTGGCCAGCACGCTGTACGGGGTCAGCGTGCCATACGATTTGGCGGCGCTGGATGGTGATTTGAATTTGAATCCGGTGCCGGATGTGTTGCCGAAACCGCCGGTGGCTGGTGCGCCGCAGGCGTCGACTCCGCCGGCGCAGAATCCGGCACCACCACAGCCCCAACCCGAGATCCTTCGCTTCGCTCAGGATGACGTTTCTGATCACTCGGAATCGGGAATTGTCACGGAGCCGTCCTCCCGCGGCCGGAGCGGGGCGAGTACGCCGAATACGCCTTCGTCTGCACCCGCACTACCGCCAGCGGTTGCTCCCGCAACCTCATCACCGCCCAGCGATACAACGCCGCCCGATATCAGCATTTCGGTGAGTCAGTGTGCGGGTTCACTCTCCAGCGGCGGCTGCTTGGCGGCAACCACTACGCTCGGCGTGAGCTGGTCCAGCACCGCTGATGATGCGGATCACTACGTGGTGGAGTGTCTGGAGGATGGCATTCCCTGCGCTGGTTTCGCCTACGATCTCTACGCCACCTCCACGGCTTTCAGCGCCGAGGATGGATCGCGTTACACCTTTCGGGCCAAAGCCGCGGACGCAGCCGGCAACGAGAGCGCCTTCGTGAGTCAGGACGTTGAGGTAAATCTGGCGCCGGTAGTCATCAGCGAGATCGCCTGGGCCGGCACCGGGCCGTCGAATACGGCGGACGAATGGATCGAATTATACAACCGTTCCGGCCAACCGGTTCCGCTCTCCGGGTGGGTGCTGCGCTCGGCCACGGATGATAAGCCCTACCTCAATCTCTCCGGCGCTATTCCCGCCAACGGCTACTACCTCATTGAGCGCACCGATGACACCACGGTGTCCGACGTTACCGCAGGCCTCATCGCACCCTTTGGTTCGGGTGCGGGCGTTGGGCTCGTGGATAGCGGTGAGCAGCTCGTTCTTGAGTACGCCAGCACGACCATGGATGAGACGCCGGCGGTCGGCGCCTGCGGTTTTGGCAAGTGGTGCGGCGGGGGCACGTTCGATCGGAGTACGATGGAACGGGTTGATCCAGATCTCTCCGGCAGCGATCCGGCTTCGTGGGGGAGCAACAACGCCATAATTCGGAACGGCCACGGCGCCGACGGTGCGGCCCTGAACGGCACGCCCAAGGCCCGGAATAGCCGCAACTACTACATCAGCCAGACCAACTCGCTCACCGTTTCCAAAACCCTCACCAAAGCCGGGAGTCCGTATTTTGTGGACGGCAACGGCCTCACGATCAGCGCCGGCGTCACGCTTACGATCGAACCGGGCGCGGTTATCAAATTCGGGCCGAACGCCGGCTATCCCAGTATGAACGTATCCGGCCGCATCCAGGCGCTCGGCACCACCGCAGAGCCGATCGTATTCACGAGTTTTTATGATGATGTGTATGGCGGGAATCTCGATGGCACCAGCACCGCGCCGCAGGCCGGCGATTGGCGGACCATCCTGGTGAACGGTTCGCCCGATGCTTCAACGTTTGAGCACGCGCTCTTCCGCTACGGCGGGGGATTGGTCAGCGGGTGGGGGCCGCCGCCGGAGGGCGCAAATTCCACCCTCAGCATCATGGCCGGCAATTTCGCAGTTCGGCATGCCGTCTTCGAGTACTCGGGAACCAACGGTTTGACGCTACTCCGTTCTTCCGGAGAAGTTTCGGATTCGGTGTTCCGGGAAAACATCGGCGTGCACGCCTCCGGCCCCTATGGGTTGATCGTGGGCGGCGGCGCCGTGGTCGTTCGGACCAATCGCTTTGAGCACAACTCAAACGGTCTTGCCGCCTACGACGGGCCGCATCAGGTGCTCGGGAATGCATTTATTGGGAACATTGGGCAGGCCGTATCCTTCGGCAGCAGCGATCCGTCCGGCACACCGACCTTCAGCGGCAACACCGCGAGCGGCAACGGCACGAATGGCGCCGCCGTATCAGGCACCGTCAACGACTACGCCTTCGAGAAAGATTTACCCTATGTTGTGGGCGCGCTTGCCGTCCCGGCGGGAAAGCAGGTGACGATCAAGCCCGGGGCGGTATTGAAGATGCGCTCCGGCTTCGTGCCCGTTATTGACGGAACGCTTCGGGTTCTCGGAACGGCCGACGATCCGGTGGTCTTCACCTCGCTCAAGGATGATGAGCATGGCGGCGATACCAACGGCGACGGGGTCTGCGATCCGGGCAATGCCTCCTCCACCGCGGCCTGCCCGAGCCCGGGCGACTGGCATTCTATCACCATCGGTCCAACCTCGGCCTCCTCAACGCTGGAGCACGTCATTGTCCGTTACGGCGCGGCCTGTTCGCTCTGCGGCGGGTTCCCGTTTGCCGCGATTAAAGTCGAGGGCACGTCAGTAGCCATTTCCCATGCCCTATTCGAGAAGAATAAATCTTTCGGCTTGTGGCTTGTCAATTCAGCGGCCACGACCATCGCCGCCTCGGTTTTTCGCGATCACTCTCTTTCACCCGGCGTCATCTCGCCGGTTGGGTTGGTGCTCAACGCCGCGACGACCACGCTTGACGGCGTGACCTTCTCCCGGAACGAAATAGGCATTGCCGCCGACGGCGCCTCGCGGGTCCTCGTCGGCGCCGGAGGCGTGAGCTTTGATGCCAACACCACCGACGATTCTCCGGCGGACCTTATTCCCTAGAGCTCCCGCGCGCGGGGGCGGATGGGATTCTGGAATTGTCGCCATAACACCCCGATCGGGTATGAATGGCGACAGCCGAAGAATCCGTGGAGGGTTCGCCGAAGAATCCGTGGAGGGTTCTCCGTTTTGGCTTTGAGGCGCTGTCCCGGATTCAGAGACCTTTCTGGGCGTCCGCGGGGGTGAATGCCCGTCCAGTGAGTCGAACCTCGATGGTAACTTCGGTAGGACTCGATAGCATGCGAAATTAAGCTTCGGTTCGGGCGTTTGCCCCATTGGTTCGTCCGTGGTAGAATCGGAAGAATTCGGAACTAGGCTACGAAAGGAGGCGGCTATGGCGGCATGGCGCCGGAGGCGCGGGCGGGATGGTCGATACTGGAGGCGGATTGCATTTCGCGCTACCTACCCCATCATGGCGCGGTTCGCCATCGGGCTTGCGCTCATTGGGATAGCGGCAACATTGGCGGCGATGGCGCTGTAGCTGTGATGGTAGCTCCGGTTCGTATCCGGCTCGCGCCGGGGGAGGGGAGCATGAAGTTCCTTATAGGGCTATTCGTTCTCCTATTCGTTGCGATCGGCGCGGCCGAGGCCCGGGCCCACGATTTCACCGTTGTGTCCTACGGGCTGCTCCACTTTAACGACGGCGCGGGCGTGGGGTTTGAGATCAGCACAAAGGGCAATTTGGGGCCCTGTACCATCACGGTCTCGTGGCCGGCGCGATCCATTCCCGACAAGCCGGGTCTCGCCTCGGACGTCGCGTTCCAGGCGACCCCGCCGGCCGGGGAACCGCTTGCGGTGGCGTCCGTGTTCTACCGCATTATCGCGGCCAGCGGGGTGGTCCGGGAAGGCGCCCGGGGGCAGTTTGAGGTCAACGCGTCCGGCCGCACGAAGGCAGTGATCAAGCTCGCGCATCCATTGGTACGAGCGCTCGTCGAGGCGGGCGTGCGAGAGATCGCCGCCACCATCGGGTTCCAGCATGGGGAGGAGTTCGTTGCGTTCCTGTACCAATACCGCTTGGCGCCAACCGCGCCGAACCCGTCCCCACCGATCCAGCCGTGGCGGGGGCCGCGGGCTCAGGCCGGAGGAGACGCATCCTCCGGCTTTTTTATTGTTTGTCCGCCAGAATACCCCACCTTTCGGTCGAAAGGTGGGGATGAATGGCGGCGACAAACAATAATCCCGAGCTTGTCGAGGGATCTCGTCTAAAATTAGCGGAGGCGAAAGCGGAGGTGGGTTACCTGGGGGTAGTTTATCCCCCACGGGGAGGGGAGGCCTCGGGCGGTTTCGGCACTCTTTTCGTGCTTGTGGTAATCACTGTGAATTCTCGCGTGAGCACCCGGGCGCCCGCAATTTGCGATTGGGTTTCGGGCGGCAGGCCTTTCAGGACCACGGCGAGTTTTTTTTCGTCGGCGGCCAAGATCGCTTCCCACTTGCCGAGCGGCTCTAAAATGGCCCGGACTTTTTCAAAATCATAGGCAAAGCGCTGCTGGCGGCTCTTGGCCAGGTAGCCCTCCTCGCCGAAGACCCGGTCAAAGCCCTCGGCGTCCATGTATTCGCTGATTTTGGCTTTGAGCTCGCTTAGGCGCTTTTCGTGCTCGCGCTGGTTTTTCAAAAGTTTAAAGTATTCCTTCAAGAACTCTTGCACCTGCTGGTCGCTGGGAGCTGGCGGCTGGGAGCTACGGTAGAGGTGGCGCCAGGCCGGGCAGATGGGTTTGTAGGGGCAAAAATCGCACCACGGGCCGGGCACGGGCTCAAAGCGCTCGCCGGTGGCGAGTTTTTCCTGGATTTCGGATATGGTTTTCAGGACGTCCTGCGCCGTGGCCTGCGTGGCCTCGGCGGTGCGCGTGGTGGATAGCTTCTCGCCGTGCTTCAGGAAGTAGAGGGAGAGCGTGATATCCCCGGGCTTGAGGTGCGGCCAGCGCTTCTGGAGGCCGAGGGCGTAGAGGGACATCTGGAGGTCGCGGTCCACCGCGTCCTGCGAAGGCATGCGCCGCGAGGTCTTGTAGTCAATGATCTCGTAGCCGCCATCGGTTTTGTCAATGCGATCAATGCGGCCGGCCAGCACGTGGATTTCCTTCCGGCGCGGGTCTTCGATCAGGACTTCGAAGCGGGATTCAAGATCCACCACCGCGAAGTTCCAAGGCGCGTTTTTGGCGTAGAAGGTTTTCAGCATCCGCTCTCCGGATTCGAGGTAAAGCTGGCGTTCCTCTTCCGTAAATGGTTCAATCGGTGGCGGTTTACCCGCCGTAGCTTCAGCGGGGGCGGGCCAATGTTCGCGAAAATAATTCAAGACCTCATCCAGGGTCGGGAAGAGGGGATCGCGGGAGAACATGTATTTCAGGCAGGAATGGATGTGCGTGCCGAAGAGCGCGGCCTTGGATTTTTTGGCCGGGATGCGGTCAATGTCCTGGAACTTATACTTCTGGGGACAGAGCTTGTAGGTTTCGAGAGCGGAGTAGGAGGTGCGCATGGACGTAGGATACCACGCCTTGTGTAGGATCCATCCTACTGGTAAGACAGACCCAAACTCAAGCATCCAAAGCGAAAGGAGAGGAGGGATGAGAAAGACAGCCCACCGCACCACGAGTCCAACAGGCAAAAGAACGCAGGCAAAACAGAAAACGGGTGGTGTTTCTAGGTCAAGGGGGGCTGCCATCGGCTCATCGGAATCGGAAAGGCGGTTTCAGGAAGCAATGCGGAAGCTCCCAAACGACCCCCGGGCAGCCCACCTTGCGGGTATGTGCGTTGCACTCTGATCTTTCTCGTTTTTTGTTGGTACGCTGGTAGAGGGAGAGTCCTCTACCAGTTTTCTATTTTTCTATTTTCTATTGAGGAGACGGATGCGGGAGATTGACGGCACGGACGTAGTTTGGTACTGCTGAGAGGGAGAGGAGGTGGTTCTTGTGAAAGTTATGGAATTCAAGTCGTCTGAGGTGCTCATCCTCATGATGCTCGCTGGTGGGGAGCGCTACGCCAACGAGCTAGTTAAGCTCTTTGCCAGTAGGGGAGTGCAAACCCACCGGAGTACCATCCACTATGTGCTGCGCCGCTTCATGCAGCAGAAGCTCGTGACAACGAACGGCGGGCGGGAGAAAAAGTTGCGCCGCTACTATCGCTTGACTGGCCGCGGCCACATTGAGCTCCAGCGCTGCCTCGTGCTCTTCGATGCTTTCCGTTCCAGCCGTTCTCTCCCCGGCGAGCCGCTTCAGAGGGTCTCAGGCCTCTAGCACAGCACACGGAGAGGTGGGCATGGAAATGGAAGTGGAGCCAGTTGTGGGCATTATCCTTCGCGTTGAGAGGAACGGGGCGGTATGCCGGCCGCGCCGAACGGCGGTGCGCCTGCCCATCCTGTTGATTTCAAACGGTTCAAACGGATGGAGAGATGTGCGATTCCAGCAGGGTAACCAGCAGTGCTGGCCGCCATGGCGGGTGCAAGCACTCATCGTCGCTATACTCGGGCCGCTCATCGGTGTTGCCGCGCCGATACTGATGCAGGCGCTCGGGTACTAAGTCCGGCGAGCCAACAGAGCAGGCGCACGCGGTCGGGGGTAGCCCCGACCGTTTTTCTATGCGGTTCCCTCCTGTCAATGCGCTCGCCTGTGGATTTCTCTATTCGACCGGTCTTCCCCCGGGTGTACACTGGAGCGAGGTGTACCTCATCCGATTTTCGACAAGGAGGTTGGGCTATGTCGCAGCCGACCCGTTCAGAGCGGCGGCGTCTTAACGCGTACCGGGAGGGTAACGGCAGTCGGAATATCAGCCCGAGCGGGCCAGCCGCGCCGCTAGGCACGCGGCCGCGTCGGGTGGTATGGAGGAGTGATCCCATTCTTGCCATCATGGTCGCCTTTGGCGCTACACTGATTCTCGGCGCCGCGCTCGTGGCCTTGGGGGTTGACTTCAGAGAGGTCCTCCATGACCTCCGCGCCCTCTCCGCGTGGTTCCCGCGCTAGGGCTGGCGGGGTTCAGGCGTTCTATACTCCATACTCCATGCTTAGGCGGCCAGCAGGCGCGCCGCACCGGCCGGAGAGGGTTACCCTCCGGCCGTTTTTATTGTTTGTCCGCCAGAATACCGCGCCGCTGGGCGGCGCGGATGAATGGC
>CAYJUW010000016.1:0-17181 GCA_964373495.1 uncultured Candidatus Saccharibacteria bacterium
GAATTGGCAGACCGAATTTTAATGCAAACTCATAATCCCGCTGGTCGTGCGCCGGAACCGCCATAATGGCGCCGGTGCCGACATGGCCGAGCACATAGTCCGCCACCCACACCGGCATTTCTTCCTTATTCGCGGGATTGATGGCCTTGATGCCTTTTAGTTCCACACCGGTCTTCTCTTTACGGCCGGCAATCCGATCCGCCTCCGTTTTTTTCTTCGCCGATGCCACATATCGTTTTACCTCTTCTAGATTCTCGAACCGAGATTCTAGCTCCTTGATCAGTGGGTGCTCCGGCCCCAGCACCATGTATGTGGCCCCGAAGAGCGTATCTGGTCGCGTGGTGAAAACCTTGACTCTTGCTTCATGATCCTTGATTCTGAATTCAATCTCCGCGCCCTCGGACTTTCCGATCCAATTCCGCTGTGCGACCTTGATTTTCTCCGACCAATCAATCTTCTCGAGGTTCTGCAAAAGTCGTTCGACATACCGCGTAATCCGAAAGAACCACTGCTCGAGATCTTTTTTCTCAACCTTCGTACCGCATCGCTCACAGGCGCCGTTAACCACTTGCTCATCGGCGAGCACGGTCAAACAGGAAGGACACCAGTTGACCGGAGATTTTTTCCGGTAGGCCAGCCCGCGCCGGAACATCTCGGTAAAAATCCATTGCGTCCAGCGGTAGTAGGACGGATCGTACGTTTTGAGGCGCTCCTCCCAGGCAAAACCGTTGCCGATTATTTTGAGCTGCCGATAAAAGTTCTTTTCGGAAACTTTGGCTTGGTCCGCCGGATGTTTATTTATCTTCAGCGCGTAGTTCTCGGAATGAATACCGAAGCCGTCAAGTCCGATGGGTTCAAACACGTCAAAGCCGCGCATCCGCTGGAAGCGGCCGTAGATGTCCGCGCCGACGAACGCATACATGTTGCCGACGTGCAGTCCCTCGGCCGATGGGTACGGGAACATCATCAAATTGTAAAACGGCCGCTTGGCGCGATTGAGGTCCGGCTCATAGGTTCGCTCCTTGAGCCAGCGCGTTTGCCACTTCGGTTCAACGGCGTGAGGATCGTAGCGCATCGGTCGGTTTGACTTTTTTTAAAATATATCCTAAGAGTAGCGTATCGCTCTTTCGAACGCAATAATTCGAACTCAGGGAGGTGATGACATTGCGGCTGGAATCAGCAGGGAACGATGCGAACTACCTATCCGAGCCAGTGGGAACAGACGAGCAACGCTGGTACGCCATTTGGACTCGCGCTCGTCATGAAAAAGTAGTCCGGGATCGCCTCCGGGGGCACCGCATCGAAACGTTGCTCCCGCTCGGGAAGCAGTTAAGCCAGTGGAAGGACCGTCGGAAAGTAATCGAGGTTCCCCTCTTCCCCGGCTACTGCATGGCGCGCTTCTCGATCACCGACCGGCTTATCATCCTGAAGACGCCCGGCGTGGTCAATATTGTGCGGCACCAAGGCCGGATCGCGCCCATCCCGGACGAGGAGATTAATGCACTCCGTGCCATTGTCCAGTGTGGATTCCCTTGTCGGCCGCACCCCTTCCTTGCGGAAGGAATGTGGGTGGAAGTCGTGCGGGGGCCGCTCATCGGCGTGAAGGGTATCTTCTTGAGACATGACCGCCCCGCACGGCTGGTCATCGGGGTGACGCTCATCCACCAAGCCGCAACGGTTGAGATTGACGTTGCCGATGTCACTCTGCTCCGCGAGCCGCCGCGTCGCGAGCCGTACACCGCCATCTGGTGAGCCCACCGGGCGGTGTTTTTATATTCCAAAAAGTGTTCGGGCGTTCGCGGTGGTTTGCGTGGTAACCCTCTCACGTGAGACACCGTGCAACTCGGCTATTTTCCTGACGGCCTCCACGATGTAGGCCGGTTCGTTGCGTTCGCCCCGGTAGGGTACGGGGGCCACGTAAGGTGCGTCGGTTTCGACGAGTATGCGCTCGAGGGGAGCTTCTTTGACTACCTCATCGTACTCGCGGGCAAACGTAATCACCCCGCCGAAGCCGAGGTAAAAACCGAGGTCGAGGATCTTTTGGGCGTCATCCCAGGAGCCGGAGAAGAAGTGGACCACGCCGTTGCCGTGAGGGGTTAGAGGATAGCGTACAGCGGATAGGGTTGAGGTGAGATCGTCGAAAGCCGCGCGACAGTGGATGACGAGTGGTTTGCCAACTTCTTTGGCCAGCCCGATCTGCTGGAGGAAAACTTTCTGCTGTCGCTCTTTGATACGTGATACGTGACTCGTGACTCGATGCCAATCGAGGCCGCACTCCCCGATGGCCACGACCTTGGGGTGCCGTGCGAGATTTATAAATTTCGATACATCGAACTCCTCCGGCTGTTTCTCACGCAACTCCCACGGGTCGTGATACGCGTCTCGTGTTACGTGATCGGGATGGAACCCCACCGTGGCCCACACGCCATCCGGGTATCGCGCGGCCAGCGCGACGGCATCGGCCGAGGTTTGAAACTGCGTGCCGATGTTTACCATGCCAATGCCGGCCTCCAGCGCCCGGGCGATAACTTCGTCCCGATCCTGATCGTAGGCCGGGAACTGGACGTGGGCGTGCGCATCAACCAGCCGGAGATTCATGCCGAGAGCCGGGGAAAGAGCACCTCACCTTTTCTTATTTCAATCACGCGGTCGGTGAACCGGATCTGCTCCTGAATTCGATCGGCGGTCTCGGGTAGAAACGGCTGGAGGAGGTTTGAAATCGTGGAAACGAGGTAGCCGGCATTGGCGATGATCTTCGCGAGCGCGGCCGCATCCGCCGCCTTCCAGGGCTCGACGGCGTTCAGATAACGATCGGTGAAGGCGATGAGCCGCCACACCTCGGCGATGGCTTCGTTCAAACGGAACTCGGCGAACGCTCGTTCATAGTTCGCAAAGGCCGCGGCGGTCGCCTCCCGAACGTTCGGCAAGAGGCTGCGATGAAAATCAAACTGAATGGGACTGACCTTCTCCCCGAGGGTAGCCACCCGCGCCACCAAATTTCCCAAGCCGTTGGCCAGCTCGCCGTTGTAGCGCTCGACAAGCTTCGTTTCACTGAAGTCACCATCTCCGGTCGAGGGAATCTCCCGTAAGAAGTAGTACCGAAGGGTGTCCGTGCCGTACTTCGCAATGAGGTCAAACGGATCAACAACATTGCCAAGAGTTTTTGACATCTTCTGGCCCTCGACCGTGACGTAGCCGTGTACGAAAATGGCCTTGGGCAACGGCAGCCGGGCCGAGAGCAGGAATGCCGGCCAGTAGACGGCATGGAACCGGATAATGCCTTTGCCGATAACATGGAGATCGGCTGGCCACCACGTACGATATTGCTCCTCATCCCACCCAAACCCAACGCCGGATTGATAGATGTTCAAGGCATCGAGCCATACGTATAAGCGCTGCGTTTCATCTCCCGGCACGGGCACGCCCCAGTTCCGTGCCCGCTCATTGGAGCGGGAAATACTGATATCCTGGAGCGGCTGCCCCAGAAACGAGAGCGCTTCATTTTCCCGCGTCTCCGGAACAATGGCCAGCCGCCCAGAACGGATGAGCTCGCGGAGCTGATCCTGGTACTTTGAAAGCCGGAAAAAGTAGTTTTCCTCCGCAACGCGATCAAGCTTTTTGCCCGGGTGCTCGCGACACTCGCCCTCGGCGGTCAGCTCCTCCGGGGTGTAAAACGCCTCACAGCCGACGCAGTATAACCCCTGGTAGGCCTTCTGGTAGATATCGCCAGCCGCCTGGCAGAGCTCCCAGAGCTTCTGACTCGCGGGGTAGTGGTGCGACGTATCGCTCCCTTTCTGGAAAACATCAAACTGAACGCCGAGCTTGAGCGCAAGCTCCTGAAAGAGCCGGGCATTCGCGTCAATGAACTCCCGCAGTGGCGTATGGGCCTCTTCGGCGGCTTGGACGTTCTTCAGGGCGTTCTCGTCGCTCCCCGACAGGAGCAGAACCCGCTCTCCCCGGAGCCGATGGTAGCGGGCAATGGCATCGGCCTGGACAAATTCCAAGGCATGCCCGATGTGCGGCCGGGCATTGACGTAGGGAATCGCCGTCGTGATGTAAAATTTTTTTGTTGCCTCGGCCATGGGGAACGAAAAATGAGCCGATCCGCGGCTCATCCCAATATGCCACCGGGTACCGAATTTTTCAATGCGCCTCGCGGCCGCTGAACTGGAAGAGGCCGCGCTTCTTGCGATCGGTGTCAACGATCAACTCGACCACCACCGCGGCCAAGGGCACGGCCAGGAACATGCCGAGGATGCCGCCGAGCTTTACCCCGGCCAGAAGGGCGATGACCACGACGAGCGGATTTAACCCGACGGTCCGCTGCATGAGCAGCGGCACCAAGAGGTGGCTCTCGGCCTGCTGGATCAGGGTGTAGACCAAGGCCACGATCAGCCCCTGGAAGGGTGAGACCAGGAAGCCGAAGAAGACGGCCGGCGCGGCGGCCAGGATGGGCCCGATAATGGGGATGAGCTCAAAGATGGCCGCGAGGAGCGCTAAAATTAGGGCGTAGCGAATGCCCAGGAGCAGGAGCGCGGCGTAGACGAGGATGCCGATGACCAACCCCAGGAGGAGCTGGCCGCGGAGCCATTGGCCGATCTTGGCCTGCGAGCGTGCCCAGAGATCAAGCACGTACTCTTCGTGCCGGAGCGGGGTTACGAGCCGCAGGAAGTATTCCACCCCCTGCTCCTGGCTGGCCAGATAGAACGACACCACGATCAAAATAATGCCGGAGACAATGCCGCCAAAAAGGCCGAAGACGAGGTTTAACGCGCTCCCGCCGGCGGCGCGCAGATCAAACGGCGGATTCAGGATGGCGGATTCGGCGTTCTCGGAGAAGAGCGAGTAGAACGGCAAGTCAGAGAACGCGCGGAGCTCCTGGAGGAGGATGCGCTGGTAGCGGGGAAAGGCATCGAGGAAGGCGCCGAACTCATCGGCCAGCGCCGGGAGGATGAGATAGATGGCCCCGGCCAGCACCGCCAGGGCCACCAGGTAAATGATGAGCACGGCCAGAATTCGCGGCACCCGCAGGCGCGAAAACCAGCGCACCCCGGGCTCAATGGCCGAGGCGATGACCACGGCAAAGAGGAGGGCGGCGACGATCTGCCGAAGGTAGTAGAGCGTAACGAGCACCACCCCGACGACCACGATGCGGATGAGCGTGTCGTAGGTGGCCTCGAAGGTTGTGGGGCGGGCTAAAGGCATGCCGGGGAAAGAAGGTCAGCGAAATGAATCTAACATGGTTTCCAGGCGTTCGGCGTCCGGCGACTGGCCCAGCACGGTGAGGTTCAGGCGCTCGCGCCGGAAGAGCTCCTGGGCCGCGGCGTGGAGGTCGGCCGGCGTCACGCCATCGATGATAGCAAAAATTTCATCGGTTGTCAGCGGCTTTCCGGTCAGCATCTCCTCTCCGCCGACGAAGCTGGCCACGGCATTCGAGGCCTCCAGCGACATCAACATCCGACCCTTGAGAAAATCCTTATTCCGCGTTAGCTCCTCGGCGCCCACCGGCTCCTCGCGGATGCGGCGGTACTCCTCGAGGATGACCTCCACGGTCCGGGCCACGTTGGCGTGGGTCACCCCGGCATAGGTGGAGAGGGAGCCGCGGTTGGAGTAGTTCTCGCTGTCCGTGAACACGGCATAGGCCAGCCCCAGCTGCTCCCGGACGCGGGAGAACATCCGCGAACTCATGCTCCCGCCGAGGATGGTGGCCAGCATATCGGCCGCATAGCGCCGAGGGTGGAAGGCATCGTAGCCGCGAAAACCCACGACCACGTGGGCTTGGTCGGTCTTTTTGTCTTCAGCCAAGAGGCGGGGTTCGGACTGCTCTTGAACCACCGGGGGCTTGGAACGGGGGCTGGCGCGGCGGATGCCGCCGAAGAGTTCGGTGATCTCTTGCACCATTTCGCCCTCCTCGAAATTCCCGGCCGCGATGACCGCGGTGTTCCCGGCCACGTACTGATGGGTGAAGTACTCGGCCAGGTCGCCCCGCGCGAGCTTGCGGATCACCTCCTCGCTGCCGCCGATGTCCCAACCCGCGGGCTGATCGCCGTAGAGGTGCCGCTCCCAGAGGTCGCCGACGTACGTGGTCGGCGTATCCCGGCGGAGGTGCAGCTCCTCCACGACCACCTGCTTCTCCCGCTCGATTTCCTCATCCGCGAGCAGAGAATTCTGGTAAATATCCACGAGCATATCCAGGGCCTGGCCGCGATGGGTCTTGGCCGCTTTGATGAAGTAGCCGGTGGTCTCATGGTCGGTGAAGGCGTTTGAAATTGAACCGATGGCATCGAGTTCCCGACGGATGATCTCTGAAGACGGGCGGTGTGTCGTGCCCTTGAAGAACATGTGCTCCAGGAAGTGCGAGACGCCGTTCTCCTCGCGCCGTTCGTAATCCGAACCGGTGGCGCACATGACCAACACGGTCAGGGTGTTCGTGCCCTGCATCGGTGCGGTCAGAATTCGTAATCCGTTTTCCAATGTTACTTTCTTAAACATGGGGAAGAATTTTCAATTTCTAAATTTCCAAACACCTTAAAATTGAACCACTGGGGCTTGATTGAAAATTGAGAATTGGAAATTGAAAATTAAGCCAACTTATCTTGAAAATAGGCTGCTAATTCTCTTTCGGTCACCCTCTCTTGCTTCATCGTATCTCTGTCCCTCACGGTCACGGTATCATCCTCCAGCGTCTGGAAATCCACGGTCACGGCAAAGGGCGTTCCGATCTCGTCTTGTGAATAGTAGCGCTTGCCGATGTTGCCGCGGTCGTCCCACGCTATCGCAGCTCCCAGCTGCCAGCTGCCAGCTGCCCGCAGCGTTTGGTAAATCGCCCGCGCCTTTTCTACTAACCGGGGTTTATTAGCGAGAAGCGGGAAGACCGCAACTTTCACCGGAGCCAGGCGCGGCGGAAATTTCAGGACTACACGCTCACCCTCCTCGGAGTAGTGCTCGGCGAGGAGCGCAAGCACGGTCCGATCCACCCCGAAGGTCGGCTCAATGACGTGCGGCACGAATCGCTCCTTTGTGGTCTCATCAAAACACGAGAGATCAACCCCGGATTCCTTCGCGTGCTGCGAAAGGTCAAAATCAGTACGGTAGGCCAGGCCGTAGAGCTCCTCGCGGCCGAAAGGGAAATCGTAGTCAATATCTACGGTGCGCCCTGAGTAGTGGGCGCGGTCCCCCTCGGATACCTCGCGCTCGTGAATCCGATTCGGATCCAACCCGAGGAAAGAGAGCCATTGTCGCATCTCCCCGAGCCAGTAGTCAAACCGGCGCTCCCATTCAGCACCGCGGATGAAATACTCAATCTCCATTTGCTCAAACTCCCGCGTTCGGAAGATGAAGTTTCCGGGCGTGATTTCGTTCCGGAAGGCCTTGCCGATCTGGACGATGCCGAAGGGCAGCTTGGGATGCATGGTGTCGAGCACGTTCTTGAAATTCACGAACATGCCCTGCGCCGTCTCTGGCCGCAAAAAGGTCTCGCCGGCGGTGTCCTCCACCGGCCCGACGTAGGTCTTGAACATCGTGTTGAACGGCCGGACATCGGTGAAATCGTGCGCCCCGCATACGGGACAGGCCGCGGCAAGATCAACATGATCGGCCCGAAAACGGGCCTGGCACTGCTTGCAATCCGCCATCGGATCCACGAAGGACTCCACGTGCCCCGAGGCCTCCCACACCCGCCGGTTCATGAGAATGGCGCTCTCAATCAGGAACATGTCATCGCGGGCGAATACGAACCGCCTGCGCCACTCCCCTTTGATGATGTTTTTGAGCTCCGCCCCGAGCGGCCCGTAGTCCCACGTGCCGCCAAGCCCGCCGTAAATTTCCGAACCGGGAAATATAAAGCCGCGCCGCTTGGCCAGCGCCACAATCTTCTCCATGGTGACATCGCTATGTTGGTCCGCAGGCATACATTGATTCTAGATTCCAGATTCTCAATTCCAGATGCCCGCTACGGTACCACCCGCCACTCCGCGGCGTTCGACCGCGCATCCCCGCGGAGCTCGGTGGTGATATCGTCCGCGGTGTCCTGTTCAATCGTGTCGGCAAAGGTGTCTCGGCCGCTGGCCACGAGACCCTTGACCAGCCGGGGCGACGTAGCCACCTGGTTCTCGGCCGGCGTCAGGGCGACCACCAAGGCCGCCGAGAGCGGCGCGCGGAGGATGCCCGTAGCCGCGGGGAGCTCGCGGATGCGCCAGACGAATTCCTGCGTGGCCGGATTAAACGTGATGGTCCCGAGGTCGCTCGTGGTTTGTCCCCCCCAGCTGACCCCGCCCGGAAGCTGCCCGCGGACCTCGACCTCCCGCAGCACGTTGGCGCCGCTGGTCAGCTTCAGGATGATGGCATAGCTCGTGGTCTTCCGCACCTGCGGCGGCAAGGGGCCGCTGGAAGGAACGGGCGCATCGCGGTAGCTCGACCGGGCGGAGAGGCCGATCGGCGATGAAATACGGAAATCAACGGCATCGCGGAACTCCAGGGCCACACCGCGAAATTGCGGCGGGGGGCTCGCGCTGTCAATGGTGGTGGCGAGCGGAAAGACGAAATTCTGATCCTGGAACCCGGCGATCGGCACAGCACTCTTGAGGGAGAAGGAGAAGGCCAGCGTCCCCTCCCCGCCCGGCGCGACCTCGGCCAGGCGCGGCTCGGAGGACGAATTCCAAGTAATGGCGTTTTTGGTCACGTCGTAGAACCCCCGCTCGGCATGAATGCTCTTCAAATCCACGAACTTTTCCGGAAAGCTCACGCTCACCACGAGATTCTCGATCCGCTCGGCGAGGTTGTTCCGATAGCGTACCGTGCCGATCAGCGCCTCGCCCGGCGCCAAGCTCCCGCCTCGCCGTTCGCCGAGCGCAGCGCGGGCAAAGAGGAAGGGCGATGCGATGGCGGGGTTGGCCGTATGCTCGGCCAGGAGCAGCCAAGACCGCCGCTCGCGCTCATACAAGCCAAGGCGAAAACGGAAGGCCTTAACCTCCTCCGGCTCGCCCTTCAAAATCCCGCTGATGCTGATCTTCCGCGACTTCCCGAGTTCGAGGTCGGCCAGCGGCCAGATGGGATCGGCCCCACGCTCGAGCGGCGGATCGGTGCGCTTGGGCTCAAACCCCCCCGGGAATTCAACGCCGAGCGACATGCCAGCCAAGGGTACCGAGAGCTCCGAATCCACGCTGACCGTCACGGTGACCTCCTGCCCGGAATTCACGCGCTCCGGAACCTCGACGCCGATGGCGAGCGGCACGCGGACGATGGCCGTGGTAAAATCCGACGATCGCGTCAACTCCGATTGAATATTCTCCGGGCGGTAGGCATAGGTGCCGGAGACGATCTTCTCCTCGCCCGCGGTGCCGAGGAGCCGCACCCGGAGCTCTTGTAAAAACTCGCCGCCCGGAGGGATGTCCGGAATATCGAGCTTCTGGCGGGGTGCGGTGAGCGAAACATCGCTCCGCTCCGGGGCGATCGTCCCCGGCGGGAAGGTCAGCGTAACCGCGCCGGACGTCAGGGTCACTCGGCTGCTGTTGGCGATGCGGAGCGTAATCAGGGTCGGCTCGCCGGCGACGGCTTGCTTGGGCCCGACCACGGAAAACGTAACCTCGGTCGAAACCAGGAACACAAGGTACCCCACGGCGGCGAGCGCGCCGAAAAGGACAACCAGAGCCGTTCCGATGATAATCCGCAAAGATTTCTGCCGCTGCCGCGCCCCGGCCAGCGCGGCCTGATCGGCGAGCGACGCCGTTTCCGGGCCGCGACCATGCCAACTGCCCGGGACGGACGGGGGTTTGGGACGCCGGCCGAACGACCGGCTATCCCGCGGCGGGGGTGACGTGGTGAATTTCTTCCGGTAGAGCTCCTCGCGAATCTCTTCGAGCCGCGCCATAAGGCATCCTCAGTATACTCCGTTAGAAGTTTTTAGCAAAAATTTTCTCTGAGAAAATTTTTGCTGGGCACTCATTCGGCTTTCTGAAAATTCCTTTCCTGATGAATCCCTACGTTTACTCATCCAAACTTCTAACGGAGAATACTCCGTTAGAAGCCGTCCGCCTAAAAATTCCGTTGATGAACCCGACGACGCCGATCCCGGCTTGCCCGGTAGTAAAACTTCGAACGGGCGCCTGCGAAGCCAGGAGGTTACTCGACCCCTCCACGGATGGCGCCCTCCCAGCAGATGCCGCCGGGCCCGATGGCGCCCGAGAACCCTCCAGACGCCTCCCGCGACCAGCGCGCGCTGCCAGCGGCCAGCAGGCATCAGCCATGGCAATCCGTTGTTCGAAGTTTCACTACCCGGACCTGCGGACCGAGGTGGGTGGCGAGCTGGGCATCAAGCCGCGAGAGCTCCGCCCCCAGCGCTCCTTCCCGAAACGCCAAGGCATCAATGGTTTCCAGGGGCGCGCGGCCGAGCGCGAGAAGCGAGGCGACCCCTGTAGCCTCCGGCGAACCGCCTTCAGGGAGCACGCCGAGGAAATTCCAGAGGCGCACCTGGAACCAGGCCAGGAGCCGCTCAATGGTCCCCGGCGGCTCCGCCCGCTCCAGCGCGGCGAGCACATCCCCGAGCAGGCCGAAAAGCGCGGGGGCCCCTTCGCGCTCCTCGAGGAGATTTGAGTCAAGGGCAACGAGGATGGCGGTAAGCGCCCGGAGCTTGGTGAGCGAGCCGCGGCTCAAGGCCGGAAAGAAGCGGAGCCGGGCGGTGGTCAGGCGATAGCCGTTCCGGCCAATGACGAAGGAGAGCTCGGCCACGGATCCCGGCTCGAGGTGGCCCTGGAGCTTGGCCCCGTGCTTGCGGCTGCCCTGGGCCAAGAGCCGGATCTTCCCGAAGTCCTCGCTGAACGCCGTGACCAGCCAATCGGCTTCATGCCATTCTTCCTTTTTCAGGATAACGGCTCGAGTATGATGCATCATGCGTTCCGGATTCCTACCCAGACGTGCTGTCCGTCCAGCTTCGCCTCGCGCTCGACGGTACACTGCTTCTTCCCGCCGACTCCGACCGCACGGGCGCCGGCTTCGCGCTGAATAAATTTCGCCCAGCGTCCAACTGCTTCTCCGACTGCCCCGTCACCTGACACCTGCACCCTGATCTCCTGCTGCGGCTTCAAGCCGGCGTCGCGGCGCATCTCCTGGATGTTGCGCACCAGCTCGCGCACCAGTCCCTCCTCGCGCAGTTCCGGGGTCAGGGCGGTATCGAGCTCCACTTCACCTCTGACCTTCGGATCAACCACCACGTTCTTCACGTTTACTTCGTCTTTTAAAACGTCCAACAACTCCCTGCGCCCTGCTTCTTGATTCTTGATTCTCAGCGCTCCCAGGGGCTGTCGCACCTTGATGCCGGCTCGGGCCCGCTCGGCCAGGGCCAATGCCGCCAACCGCCGCACCTCGGCCATTCCGGCGAGCAGACGCGAGCCGCCCTGAGCGTGCCTGTGGTGAGCTGGTCGAATCCGTCGAAGGGCTACCCTGGGCCATCCTCGCAGATGCACACTTTCCTCTTTCAACCCGAGCTTCTTTTTTAATTCCCGGTAGATAATTTCGGCGAGAAACGGCGTGAAGGGCGCCATCAACGTCGCGATACAGGTGATCACGTACCCCGTAACACGAGCGGCCTCCGCTTTCTCGCTGGCCGACTCGGGCCGCTGGAAGCGCCGGCGGGAACGCCGCAGATACCAATTCGAGAAATCCTCCGTAATGAAGGCATCGAGCGCCCGCGCCGCACCGACAATGTCGTAGCTGTCCAGCCGCCGCGTAACCTCTGCCGTGAGTTCATCGAGTTTCGCCGCCACCCACTGATCCAACACATTTCGAGAATTTTGAATTTTGAATTTTGAATTTTGAATTTTGGGAACGTAGGTATCGAAAAATACGAAACTGTGCCAGAGCGTGGCCAGCGCTCCGCGGAGCTTGAGCAGAATATCTTTCTCGTCGAAGCGCTTCGGGTCGCCGGGAGCATTGATCGTGTAGAAATACCAGCGGATGGTGTCAGTGCCGTACTTCGCGATCAGGGCCCAGGGGTCAACGGCATTGCCCTTGGACTTCGACATCTTCTGGCCGTTCTTATCCAGCACGTGCCCGAGTGAGAGGACGTTCTTATAGGAAGGGCCGCGGCCAAGAAGCGTGGAAACCGCAAGCAGGGTGTAGAACCAGCCGCGGGTCTGATCCACCCCCTCGCAGATGTAATCGGCCGGATACAATAACGTTCCTAAATTTTGCACTTTGAATTTTGCATTTTGCATTTGAGCGAAGGGCCAGTGGCCCTGAGCGAAGGGCATGGCTCCGGAATCGAACCACACGTCCACGACCTCGGACACCCGTCTCTTCTTGCCGCCGCATTTCGAGCATTTAATTTCAAACGTGTCTACGTATGGACGGTGGAGGTCAACTTCACCAAAGTCATTCCGCGGTAACAGCATATACTCAACAGGAATGCAGCCGGCAAAAGGAATTGAATCAGGGACGCGTTCGGTATGAGTTGCCGGCCCCTGATTCACTTCGTTCAATTGAAGTATCTCCTGGTTTGAATAGCCCCGCGCGCCCAAGGCAAGCAGCTGGAGCGGATCGTGATGCGAGATGAAAAGAATGCGTTTACCCTTGTAGCGCTTCTCCAGATCCGACAGGAGTTCGAATGTCCGCTTCCGAACGTCCTGCAACGATTCGCCTCCCGGTGGAGCAGTGCTGAACGGATCTGCGCCATTAAGCAGGGCGTGGTACCTCTGTACCGGCTTACCCTCAAGTATGCCGAAATTAATCTCGTTCAGGCGCTTGTCGAAACGGACATTGCCCATCCTGAGGCGTTCGGCCACAATATGCGCCGTCTCTTTTGCGCGCAGTACGGTTGAGGAAATAATGATGTCTATCTTTTTTGCCGACAACTCCTTTGCGGCAGCAACAACTTGTTTTCTGCCTCGTGGGGTAAGTCCGTAGACACCGTCTCTCGCCACAATATTTTTTACGTTATTCACCGCCTCACCGTGACGCATGCCTATATAGGTATTGTGTACCGAATGGTTCCGGGCAAGTTCTTTACGAGAACCGATGACCTCCTGCTCTCCACAGCGCTCGCAGCGCCACACCGGCAAGGGCGTACCCCAGTAGCGCTCGCGGGAAAAGGCCCAGTCGCGCACCTCTTTCAAAAATTCGCCGAAGCGGCCGCGCTTCAAATGTTCCGGCATCCAGTTGATCTTTTCGTTATTGGCGATTAGCGCTCTGCGCTTTGCCGTCATCTTTACCCACCAGCCCTGACGCGCGTAGTACAAGAGCGGCGTCTGGCACCGCCAGCAAAACGGGTAGTCGTGCTCATAGCGCTCTTCGGCCAAGAGCAAACCACGGCGCTTCAACGAGGCAATAACCTTCTCCTCGGTTTTGGGGTCTTTGACGTAAAGACCGCCTAAACCCTCGCCGACTTCCTTTATAAAGTGTCCGGTCTCGGTCACAGTGTGGAACTTCGGCAACCCGACCTTCGTGCCAAGCCGGTAGTCGTCCTCGCCGTACATCACCGCGGTATGCACTACGCCGGTCCCCTCTTTTATGGACACGAAATCCGCGCCGTAGACACGATGCGCCTTTGGCGAGCGGAGTTCTTTCACGGCAAAGAGCGGCTCGTATTCAATGCCGAGCATTTCCTTTCCTGTGAAACGATCCATTCCAAGACGCTTGCCGTCATGGCGAGCCCCCGCAGGGGGCGCGGCCATCTCCGGCGAAAAAAATTTCTTGGCCAAAAGTTGCTTGAAACTCGCCTGCCCCAACACGAGCCAGTGACCTTGAACCTCGGGATCCGGAACGCACACATACTCCTCCCGGGGATTCACCGCCAGCGCCACGTTCCCCGGCAGGGTCCAGGGCGTCGTCGTCCAGGAGAGAACGGCCGCGTTCCGCCAGCGCGGGTTATCCGACTTGAGTCGGAAGCGCACGTAGACCGAGCGATCCTTCACCGTCTCATAGCCCTGGCCAAGCTCGTGCGTGGAGAGTGCGGTTTGGCATCGGGGACACCACGGCAGTACTTTGAAATCCTGATAGAGGAGATTTTTCTTCCAAAATTCTTTGATGATCCACCACAGGGTCTCGATGTAGTCCGGCGCCATGGTCATGTAGGCATGCTCAAGATCGAGCCAGTAGCCGATGCGCCGGGTAAAGCGCTCCCACTCGGCCTTGTAGCGGAACACGTTTGCCCGCGCCGCCTCGACGAACGTAGCGATGCCGATTTTCTCCTCAATGTCGCGCTTGGTCTTGATGCCAAGCTGCTTCTCGACTTCCATCTCGATGGGCAAGCCGTGGGTATCCCAGCCGGCTTTTCTCGGCACGAAAAACCCCTGCATGGTGCGGTAGCGGATGATGATGTCCTTAAACACCCGGGCCTCGAAGTGATGGATCCCCGGCAGGCCGTTGGCATAGGGCGGCCCCTCGTAAAAAATAAAGGGTTTGCCCCGCTTGGTGTTCTCCAGGGTCTTCTCAAAAATCCTATTCCGCTCCCAGAATTCGAGGATTTCCTCCTCCCGTTTCGGCAAATTGAGCTGGCGGTCATCTGGCGACATAACCGCATAATAGCTTATCTAGAGACGTTTTCTACCCTTGACAAAATATCAATAATCAGCTACCATTAAGGTTAGCTAGAACAAATCCTGCCCCTTGAAAGGAGGTGAAAACAGAATGCTCACAAAAGAGCGGAAAGGAGAGATCGCGTACGCGTTGTTGAAGTACCGCCTGAAGAAGGAAGGGATCCACCTGGACGCCGTGAACCGCGAGATCGGAAACGCTGCCATGGCGACGCACATTCCCAGGGCCGAGCTTCACGAGTTCGTGAAAGAGACCACGGAAGAGCTCATAACGGAGGCATTCAAAAAGGCGGCCGGGTAGTGAACCGGCGGGGAAAGGTAAGGTTGAGAGAAATCCCCTAAAAGGGTAATTGTACCTCCTCCGTCCTCGGACGGAGTAAGGGCAGAACAAGAACCTCTCCTCCCTTTCCCACTAGCGCCCGCCCGCCTTGCCTAACGCAGGTCAAGGCAGGCAACCGCCGAGGAAGTCCCCTCGGCGGTTTTCTTTTTGGGAGACCGGGGGATTGGCTACTACTTGACAGACAGAGCACGGCGCATATCATACAAATATATGAAAATACAAACTCGGAGCCGGGCGCCGCTGGTCAAAATCGGCGCGAGCCGCCAGGTGGCGATCCCGAAAAAAATCTACGATGAAATGGGGTTCGTCCCCGGGGACTACCTCGCGGTTGAACGGCGGGGCCACGGGGTCATGCTCACGCCGAAGGCCTTCATTGAGAGGCGGCTGGCCGAAGGGCTGGAAGACATCCGGCGCGGCCGAGGACTCGGACCTTTTGATACTGCCAAAGAAGCGATCCGCGCACTCCGAGCGGCAGTACACAAAAAATGAGGCCATTCTTCTCGACGCGCTTCACGCGGTCACTGAAAGAAACGCCGCCACAAGTCCAACGAGCTTTCTATAAACAGCTCCGGCATCTCCTCCATGGCATCCGCCACCCGTCACTGTACGCGAAGAAATACGATGAAACGCACGGCATCTGGCAAGCGCGGGTGGACGGCGGATGGCGTTTTTACTTTACGATCGGAAACGATGTCTATTACCTAGTCGATATCATACCGCACCCTAAATAGCTCCGCTCCCAGAATTCGATAATTTTCTCCTCCCGTTCGGGCAGAGCGAGGCTCGCCCCGCTCTGCGGGGCGGCGCGCTTGTGGAGATTTAGTTGCCGATCCTCGGCTGGCATATGGCACAATAGTAGCGAATTTTCGAGCTAATTGAAGTAGAAGGGTGAGACAAGCAGCCCTACAAACGTTCGCCCGCCTTGCCTGACGCAAGTCGAGGCAGGCAACCGCCGAGGAAGTCCCCTCGGCGGTTTTCTTTTGCTCCGGGGGCAACGTGGGGCCGACCACGGCACCGTCAACGCAAATAATTGCCTAGGCAATTATTTGCGTTAATGACCACGCATCTCGGCCATATTAGGCAATTTTGCGATAAAAAAAGCCCGGCGCTTCGCACGGCGCCGGGTCACTCCATAGACCGATTATCTTCGGGGCGGCGCTACTTCCTCGGTTGAGGCCGCCACCCAGCATCGTTTGACTCGGCGCTCGCAACCTCTTCAAACCTGCGGTAGCGAGCGGCAATCGCCGCCGGGGTCTCACCGGCTGGGACCCTTACCACATAGAGTGTGCCGCCAACCACGGGCGCCATCAGGATCACCGTTGCTCCTACGGCGCGGTGAATGGCCATGATCCGTTCCGGGGGTACGCGGGTGGCAAACTGCACGACCACCTCGTCGAACGGCGGTGGCCCCTCGGGCGCAGGCCTCAAAAACGGCTGCTGCGGTCCCGACTGCGCGAACGCCTCGGCAAACACGCCGAGGGCTGCAACCACCATGAGTGCTGCCAAAAAATTTCGCCGCAAATCCATCACCCCCACCTCCTCCAGTAAATTAACTTCGATAAGAACTGAACACGGCCTGCGTACATACAGGGTAACACGTCCCGCCAACACTCGCAACCGCCGGAGTCGCCTTCGACCTAAACTCAGACTAAGGCATCTCGGCGGTTTCCTTTTCCCTCCACTGGGTCCCACGTAATACATAAGGTTAATTGACTGATCAGCCAATTAACATTATGATGGATGCGTATGCCCATCGCGAGGAAATTTGCGCGCGCAGTTTCGCGGCCCGCACGGCCAAGCCTCACCCGGCTGATTCTCGAGAAAATCGGCGAAGCCGGGGAGGTTCTGCTCGATAGCTTCTTCCCGGCCAAGTACCCCGAAGCACGGTTGTGGCGAAAGCTCCTCGGGCTTGATCCGTCTTACGAGTTCAAACGGCCGACGTTCACAGCAATCCTCTCACAGCTCAAGGCGCAAGGACTGATACGGCCGGCACCGAAGCGCGACCGCCGGTATTGGCGGCTCACGCCAGCCGGCCGTGCGGCACTGATCGAGCGCCAGCGCGGGACACTGCACCGGCCGGACGGACACACGCGTCTCGTTTGTTTCGATATCCCCGAACGGGACCAGGCAAAACGCAGGTGGCTACGCGGCGAACTCATCACCTCCGGCTACCGCCAGCTCCAAAAAAGCGTTTGGGTCGGTGAGACCCCGCTGCCGCAGGAATTCATCGAGGCGCTCGATACACTCGAGCTCCGCGGCCAGGTACATATCCTGCGCGTGGCACCAGGAGGGACGCTCGGCGAGGCATGATCTCGC
>CAYJUW010000017.1:0-15787 GCA_964373495.1 uncultured Candidatus Saccharibacteria bacterium
GTCGTGGCCGAAAATACGCTATAGACGACCGCGAGAATAAAAATAGCCGCAACGAATACGATCGTCGCGACATCGCGCCGTGATACGAGGTACGCTTTTGCGTTGGTCATATGTTAGTTTGTTTCGAAATAGCGGAACGAATGAGCAATGGCCTCGGTATTAGAGATAGGACTCGACATACCTATCGCGAGCCCCGCTACAAAATTTACATCTGACCGCCGTCCGCTGAACTCGCCTACCGGCATACGCGTCGTACCAACCTTCGTATGGTCGGTTGCAAATTTTGTAGCGGGGCGAGGCCGTGTTGGTATTGTAGCATGGCCGAATCCTGTCCAGGGTGTCAGGTGTGGATAACTTCCGATTTTCTCTGCACGGCCGGGTGGGGCCGCGGCCGGGCAGCTAGAAAATTGAGAACCCCGCACTCATTTTGCCGCGAATTGGAGATGTTCTCGGCCTGAGGCTTTAGTCGGCGCCGCTCGCGGAGCGCGTGCGCGAATAGCGCACCCCCCGATGGGCGAAGCGCTCCGCCGCAAGTTTAGTTGCAAAATGAGTGCGGGGTCAAACGCATGGCAGGAAAAAAGAAAATACTCTACGTCATCACCAAGTCAGCGTGGGGCGGGGCCCAGCGCTACGTCTACGACCTCGCCGCTCGGCTCGGGCCGGATGACTTTGACATTGCCGTAGTATGCGGCGGAGTTGGGCCGCTGGCCAAAAAACTCGAGATAGCGGGCATCCGCACCATCTCCCTCTCCCGGCTCGAGCGCGACGTCAGGCCGGGGCAAGAGCTCATCGTCCTCTTCGAGCTCGTCCAGCTTTTGGGCCGCGAGCGGCCGGATATCATCCACCTCTCGAGCTCCAAGGCCGGCGGTCTCGGGGCCGTGGCCGCGTTCGCAGCGAAATTTTTATCTTCAAACCCATTTGATAAACTCAGGGCCGGCTTTAACCCTGTAACTGTTTTCACCGTCCACGGCTGGCCGTTCCGTGAGGATCGCCCGGCCTGGCAGCGAATACTGATCTTCCTTTCCAGCTGGCTCTCCGCCGTCCTCACCGATCGCCTGATCGTGATTGACGCCGCCGACTACCGCGACGCCCGGCGATTCATCCCCGAATCAAAACTCGTCCTCATCCCGCACGGCATCGCGCCCCCGGACTTCCTCCCGCCGGCTGAAGCCCGTACTTTCCTGGCCGCAAAAATCGGGGGCGCTGCGCCCGGCGACGCCGGCATCGTCGTGGGAACAACCGCAGAACTCACCCGGAATAAAGGTCTCATCTACCTGATTGATGCGATCAATCAGGTAAAATCACAAATTCCAAATCACAAATTCCAAACCGTGGTTATGGGCGAAGGTGAAGAGCGCGCAGCATTGGAGCGCCGCATCAGCGAGCTCGGCCTCGCCGACACCGTCTTCCTCATCGGGTTCCTGCCGGATGCCGGCCGCTACCTCAAGGGTCTTGATCTCTTCGTCCTGCCATCGGTAAAAGAAGGCCTGCCCTACGCGGTCATGGAAGCCATGACCGCCGGCCTCCCGGTGATCGCAAGCGCAATCGGCGGAGTCCCGGACCTCATCCGCCACGGGGAAACCGGTCTGCTCGTGCCGCCCCAGGACCCCGCGGCCTTGGCTCGAGCCATCGCGGATCTGGCCCTCAACCCGGCCAAACGCCGAGCGCTGGCATTCGCGGCGCGGGCCCGGGCTCGGGAGCACTTCCCCATTGAACCCATGGTCGAGCGCACCCGTGCGGTCTATGCCATGGGCGCCAGGCGTAAGGCATGATGCTCGCTTCTTGATTCTTCGCCCATGCCCGCCCCCTCCCCCCTGGCCCAGCGCGTCATCCTCTTCATCGGCGATACCCTGGCCGTGGTGATCGGCGTGGCCGCCGCCCTCTTCATCCGCCACGGCGGATGGCCTGAAGAAACGCTCCTTGAGCTCTACGCCATCGCCACCCCCTTCCTGGCGCTCCTCTGGGCCTTCGGCCTCTTAACCTTCGGGCTCTACGATATCGCCCTGGCCAAGAATGACCGCCGGTTCTTCGAGCGCATGAGCCGGGCCGTGGCCTTCAATGGCCTGGTGGCCTTTCTCATCTTCCACCTCGTCTCCGAATTCCGCCTGACGCCGCGCGCAACCATGGCCATCATCTTCGCCGCGACCTCCGGCCTCCTCTTCTCGTGGCGGACGCTGGCCAACGCCGTCCTGGCCCGGACGGCTAAAGACCGCATCCTCTTTTTGGGCCTGAATGAGGAAGTGTACGCGCTGGTAGACCACCTCCGCGCCAACCCCCAACTCGGCTATGAGGCCGTGCTCGGCATCCCCACGGCCGCCGGCGCCGACCACGGCGCGGGGGAACCGAGCCGTCTTCCGCTCCGGCCGCTCCCGGCCGACGGCCTCGGCCCGCTCATCCGCCAAGAAGGCATCCACACCATTGTCACTCTCGTGAGCCCGGCGGCGGACATGAACGCGGTAAAAATTATCTTTGATGCCATACCGCTCGGCGTCACGGTGGTCGAACTGCCCAGCTTCTTCGAGCTCATCTTCGGCAAGATCCCGACCTCGCTCATCGGCGAGGCCTGGTTCCTTGAAAACCTGGGCGGCTCCCGCCGGCCGCACTACGAATTCTTAAAGCGCATTCTCGACCTCACCGCGGCGGTCCTGATGAGCGCCGTGGTGCTCCTCATCTTCCCGTTTGCCGCCGCGGCGATCATCCTCTCCACCCCCGGCGATATCCTCCGCTACAAAAACCGCCGCGCCCATACCGGCGACGGCATGGTGTTCTTCCGTCAGAAGCGGATCGGCCAGCACGGCCTTCCCTTCGGCTTCATCAAGTTCCGCAGCCAAATCCTGGGTGCCCAGAAGCTCGGTTGGGAAAAAGGCGCAGGACCGGACCCCCGCGCCTACCCGGTGGGCACCTTCCTGCGCAAGACCTACCTTGACGAGCTGCCCCAGGTCTGGAACGTCATCAAGGGCGAGATGTCCTTTGTCGGGCCGCGGCCGGAGCGCCCGGAGTTTGTCCGCGTGCTCGAGCGCGAAATCCCCTTCTACCGCATCCGGGAGCTCGTACTGCCGGGCATCACCGGCTGGGCCCAGCTCAACATGCAAAACGACGCTTCGGTCTCGGATGCCCCGGAGAAGCTTTGCTACGACCTCTACTACATCAAAAACCGCTCACTCTTCCTCGACGCGATGATCCTCGTGAAGACGGCCCTGAAGCTCCTCCAGCGGAGCGGCCGCTAGCCGAGAAAAGAGAAACGAGAAAAGAGAAAAGGGTGAATGTCTCCGCACTCATTTCTCATTTCTCATTTCCCTTTCCCCTCGCCGCCTCGGGCTCCCGATGCAATTCCGGAGACGGCACAGCGTTCCGGCGCCTGAGTTTCTCCCGGAGATCGTGGTCGTGCACGCTGACCTCCCCGATAGTCAACCCCTGCGCGGCAATGAGCGCGGCGTTGAATTCCCGGTCTTGCCCCAGGAGCCGAGCGCACTCGGCGAGCCCCGCGCGCTCGAGCGCGGCGATGAACGCATCAAGATCCTTGGGCAGGCAAAAACCGCCGAAACCGCGGTAGCCGCCCTGGGCGACATCCAGGTGCGAATCGCCGATGCGGTGGTCGGCGGCCATGCCGGCTCGGACATGATCGTAGCTTACGCCCATGGTCTCGGCGAGTTTGGCCAGCAGGTTGGCCAAATTTATTTTTCTCGCAAAGTGGACGTTCCGGGCGTACTTGATGATCTCGGCTTCGGTGGCCGTAATAGCGACCCGGCGGTAGGTATGCAAACCCCAGGGCGACATGAACGGGGCCTTGGGCAGGAGGGCCAACACGAGGTGCGCGGCATCCATGCTCTGCTCCGTAAACCCGACAATCTGGGTGTCGGGCCTAAGGAAATCCTCCCAGGCAAAGCGCTCGGTGAGATTCTCGGGATTGAAGAGCACCCGATGCCGGGGGTAGCGGCGCTGGAACGCTTCGGTCGTGCCCGGCGGGACAGTTGATTTCAGCACCACGATTTTCCCGCCCCGAGCTTGTTCGGGGCGCCCGCTTCGACTCGCGTCGAGCGAGGCGAGGGGCTGATCCGCGCCCGGCGCGGGCGGCCCGCCGTTCAGCATCTGGAAAGCCGACTCCACGGCCGAGAGGTTGGCTGATCCATCCGGAGCGCGCGGCGTGGGCACCGAAATGAACACGATCTCGGCGCGGTTGACGTCGTCAAAAAAGCCCTTGGCCGGATCAGTGTCGTAGAGGAAGAGATCGGACCCGCGCGAGTAGCCCCGCACCTCCTGGAAGTAGCGGGCCAGGGGCGTGCCTACCATACCGATGCCGATCACTCCGATGGAGACCCGCTCCATGCCTTCCAGGCCTTGGCTCATACACCAATAAGACCATCCGCAAAAGATGGCGGTTTCTGAATCATGAATCCGGCCTTCGCCTCCTCGGCCTGAGCTCGGGACGAAGGCCTGAGCTCCCTTCGGTACCGCCCAGGGCCTAAGCCACGTCGAATGGCAGGCCGAGGGGAATCAGGAATCAGGGCACGGGTGGTTGTTTTCGCGTCCGCGATCCTCGATTCATGATTCCTGATGCACCCCGTTACAACCGTAGCCCCGAGCTTTCAAACCGGGAGGAAGACGGAATCTCGGTAGTTCAAGAGTTGGCCGGCCTTCAGGCCACGCTGTAACGGGGTTTATCGTCAGAGTTTCTTCCCCTCCCGGATCTGCCGGATAATCTGCTCGCCCTGGAGTTTGAATCCCGGCTCGAGGCGAATGGCGTCCTCGAGCTGGCGGATGGCATCCGCCGGCCGTCCGAGGCGCGCATACATTACCCCGAGGTTGGCGCGGTACTTGGCGCTGGCCTGGCTGACCTCGACCAGCTTCTCCCAAATGGCCACGGACTTGCCGAGCTCGCCCCGCTGGGCATAGGCGTTGGCAATGCGTTCCTCGGCGACGATGGGGGTGGCGTAGTGTTTCACGAATAAGGCCTCGGCCTCGGCTTCCCGGCCGGCCAAGATGAGCACCGTGGCCAAGTTGATGTTGGCTTCCGGGAACTCCGGGGCCAGATCATAGGCGCGCCTGAGCGCGGCAATAGCTTCGTCCGGCTGCCCGGCATTCAGGTAGGCCTCGGCGGCAACGAAATAGAAGTGCGGCCGGCGGTCGGATACGGCCAGGGCCTCGTTGATGGTCGCGATGGCATCGGCCGGGCGGCCGGCCGAGAGGTACAGCGTCGCCAAGAAGGCCTTGGTCCGCATGTCTTCGGGGTGCTCCCGGTGCTGGGCTTCGAGCTCCTCGACGGCATAGGTCACGAACTTGACCTTGTCTTGATTGGCCAGCGAGGGATCGCCGAGCACGTTCGGTGCGGCCTGGCTGATCTGCTCGCGCAGTTCGGTCGTGCCGAAGGTGTTCAGCTCGATCCCCTTCCGGAAATTTGCGATCAGGGCATCAACCCGGCCGGCCGGAGGAGTGAACTGGGTGGCCAGGGCATCAATCGTGTATTTGGCGGCACGGATGGGCTTGACATTCCAGAAGGAGAAGACGAAAAGGAACGCCGCCCCGGCGGCCGCCGCAGCGGCCCAGGGAAGGGCTCCGGGCAGGGCCGGGCGGGGCAAGGGCGGATTGGCGAGCGCCGGCACTCCCCGCGCCCGCTCCGCGGCCGCATGGACGTAGGCCAGCAGGGCAAAAAAGAGGAGATACGAGGTGAGGTTGTCGAAGACGAAAAGGTTCTGGAAGAAATGGGCAGCCAGAAGCGAGAGGAGAATGCCAAAGGTCACGGCATCCAGGACCCGCCGGCGGCGGGCGCGGATGATCGAGGAGATCGCCATGCCAAACATGGCTAGGTACGCGGCGAGGCCGAGGATGCCGCCCGAAATCAGCCAGTCGAGAAAGACGTTATGCGCCCGGTCAAACCACGGCTCCTGGCGCCAGAGCGACGGCTCGTAGTACTTGGAGAAGACGAAGACGAAATTCTCCTGGCCCCAGCCCAGGATCGGCCGCTCCCGCCAGCCGGAGAGGGCCATCTTCCATATCGTGAAGCGCGACTGGGTGGTGGTCTCCCGGAGGGAAACGGAGGCGAAGCGCTCGAGCACCGGACTCTTCTGGACGAAGGCCGTATTCCGCGCCAGGAAAAAGAGCCCGACGACGAGCACAACCGCGCCGAGGCCGGCGAGCGCCAGACGCCGGAGCATGCCGCGCTCAAACACGGCGAGGATAACGGCCAGGATGACCAGCCCGCCGAGCAGGCCGAGGATCGCGCCGCGCGTGGCCGTGTAGTAGAGCATCACCGATTCGAGGAGGAAGGCCAGGGCGTAGGCCATCTTGGCGTAGCGGTTCGGCGTCCGCAGAAAGAACCACAGCAAAAAGAAGAGATGGAAAAGGAGGTAGGCGGCGAAGTACGTGGCGTTGCCGAAGGTGGCGTCAATCCGGGTCCGGCCCTGGTGGATGGCCAGCTTCCCGAAAAGCTGGAAGATGCCGTAGAGCGAGACGATGACGCTTGCGGAAAGCGAAGTGTGAAAAAAGAGCCACCAGTCGCGCTCGCTCTTAAACACGCTGGCCAGCAGGAGGAAGTAGAGAAAGAGATGGAGCAGGGCTACATAGCCCTCCATGCGCTCGAAACTTGACCAGAAACTGCGGTAGGGCGAAAGGGAGAAGATCGTGGCCAGGCCCATGACGGCGATGAACGCGATCACGGCAAAGACCAGGCCTGAGAGACGCGGCCGGAAGCGCGGGAACGTGAGGGCCGCCCAGACCCAGACCACGGCCAGGAGCTCGACCAGAATCCGGAAGGCAAAGTTCTTGCCGGTAATGAACGGGAAGTAGAGCGGACGGGTGACGATGAGAACGATAAAAGGCGTCAACAACAGGCCGCCTTTCAGAATCCAGGAGAGTATTTTTTCGGCTTGGGACATCCCGTTTACTATACCATCGCCTCCGGCAAATAAAAAGCGGCGACAGAGCTTTTCTGCCGCCGCGCGCGTCTTACCCGCTCTGCGCGCTGGCTACCGCAACGGATGCTTCCGCTCCTCGAGCGGAAGCATCACCGGCCGCCCCGCCAAGTGCGAGGCATAGATCCCGCACACCTGATCCACGACGGCCGCGGCATCCTCGATGGGCGCCAGCGGCTCGCGGCCGGCCACGATGGCGTCCACGAAGTCCTGCACGAGCCGGGTGGTCGGCACCACCCACGTCGGATCCGGATTCGGCGGAGCGTAGACCAGCTCCCAGTCCATGGCCGAGAGCGTGTCCTGGGGCACCGACTTACGATAGACGAAGCCGGTCGAGGTCTGGTGGAACTTCACCTGCCCGCGCGTGCCGCAACAGACAAAGTTCATGAACTCGCTTCCGGCCTTTTTTGCCCGCTTGCCTGCTGCCACGACGTAGGCCTCATCGAGCTCGGCCAGAAAATAGCGGACCGTTGTGCCATCCGCAAAGAGATAAGACGCCTCGATGGTGTCGGCCCGCATGCCGATGTCGTGGGTGCGGCCCTGCGGGTAGAGCGCGTTGATCGGCACGACGTCATCGAGGGTTGCCTTGCGCCCATCCACGATCACCCGGCCAAATACCTCCACTGGCTTGGACCCGGTGAGCACCATGAAGGCGTGCAGGAAATGCGGCATGCAGGTCTCGATGTCATAGGCCGGCGGCCGGCCCTTGTCCACCGCGTCGAAACGGATCAGCTTGCCGAATGCCTCACGGCCGAGCTCCACCCGGAGCACAGCGAACGAGTCCGCAAAGACGGTCTCGAAGTCCACGGTGCACACCACGCCGGCCTTGCGGACGGCCGCGACCATCCGATCGGCCTCGTCCGGCGAGAGCGCCAGCGGCTTTTCGCAGAAAATGTGGCACCCGTGCTCTGCGGCCGTCAGCACCTGCTCGCAGTGCAGTGGCGGGTTGGTGGCGATGATGGCGATTTGGGGACGGCGCTTGGCCAGAAGCTCTTCGGCGCTCGCGTAGGCCACCAAACCGTTCAGGATGGCCACCTTCTGCTGGTCAGTTGATGGGTCCGCAATCCCAAGGATCGCGACTCCCGGAACGTTTTCACGGATAACCTTCTCCAGGGTCTTCCCGCGCTCACCATAACCGATGATCCCAGCTGTCAATACCATACGCTTTTCCCATCCCTTTCCGGCCATTCGGGCTCTGTGAACTATTCCGTTGTCAAAGATACAAAATCCGTAGCACGGCGGGATTGCCGATGTCAACCCACCGCACGCGCCGCAACTGGCGCAAACCGCGGGAACGCGAAAACCCGTTTTAACGATTGTTAACAAACCAGTTCACGATCGTGAACAAAATTGTTAACAATCAAGGTTTGCACCAAATCCAAGCGCAATCCAAACCCAGATGCAATCCCAATAAGAATCCCCTCGCCCCGCCTCATGCCCCTCCCCACCCCGGCACCGCATCGAGCGGCACCGCTTCTTTTGCGAGAATCTTGATGATGACGAGCCGCGCTGTTGAATCGGTGCGGTGCGAGTGCGGCTGGCCGGCCGGAATCCAGAGCCAGTCGCCGGATTTTAACACCGCCTCGGTGCCGTTCGCAATTTCTTTGGCCTTGATCTCACGGTCATCCGTACCGCCGTCCGGCAGTTGCTTGGCCCATGGTTCGACAAGCTCACCACCGTAGACAAACGTCACCGCGCCCTCAAGACACTGCCAGAGATCGCCCTCATGCCGGTGCACCTCGGCTTCGTTCGAAACTTCCTTATCCTCAAGAATGTTGATTGGCAGCTTCTCGGCGAGCGCGCGCGCCTTCAGGGGCTCAAGTAAACGCTTGCCCGGAGTCGCGGCCGAAGCAAGCGCCGCATCGATTTCTTCTTTGCGCACCACAGCGCAGAACGGAAGCTGGAACGGCATACTCCCCTAGCGCCGCTTGGTGGCCACGGCAAAGAGATCCTCAATATCTTTGCCCCACGACTCAAGCTTTTCAAACTCGTGGCGATAGACCACGCCGGTCAGTTGCTTTCGAATCACTTTGAGATCCTCGTCAATCGCCGTAAATCGCTTTGTTGCCCAGCGCTGCCAATCGGTCACTTCATCAAAGCCCCCCTACCATTCGGGCCAGATCATCGGCTGTAATTTTTTTTCGGCATATCCGCACGATACCACAAGACGCCAACGCAAACAACCGCTAGCCGAAGGCAATCAATACCACCCCGGCGATCATGAGGATGGCGCCAGTGAAACGCTCACGGATATTATCCTCCTTGAAAAAGAGACGGCCGAAAAATATATTCCAGAGCATACTGGTACGTTTTACCGAGATATAATAAGCAGCCGGGAGGAGAGACAATCCGAAGTAGTGAAGCCCCAATGAAGCGCCGGAGAGGAATCCGAGCCCGCTAAACAATAGGCCGCGCCGCTCGGCGGGGAGCGAAGCCGGTCGAGCCAGAGCAAGCGGGATGAGCGCGACTGCAAGCGCAGCAACGATATAAAAGGCGGTCAGGTGTGGCGAAGCGTACTGGAAGGAACGCTTGAGAACGGTGACGGAGATGCTCACGAGAAAAGCACTCGCCAGCACCAAGTAACTTCCCGGCTCGGCGAAAACGTTGCGGAGACTTTCCAAAATTCTCCGGGTTTCACCGACGCGCCAGCCGAGCACAAACGTACCCATGACGATGGCGAGAATCCCGACGATCGCGAGGCGGCTTGGTACTTCGCCGAGAACGATATATCCGATCGGAATCAAAAAGATGCTCGTAAAAGAAGCAAGCGGAGCAACCAAGGAAAGCGGCGAGCGCTGAACGGCAGTCATGCCGAGCCAAAACTGGAACATTTCGAGCGGTAAGCTCACGCCGAGAATAAGCAGCCAGAATATCGGTTCAGGGATCTTCCAGGAAGAAAAGAGCGTCACAATGGCCGCAAGCACCGGCAACGCACTAACCATTCGCAGCCAGATGAGAAAAAATGTATTCTCGCCCTTGAGCTTCTTAATGAAGACATCTTGAGCAGAAACGGTGATGGCGTTCACGATGGCGACGAGAAAGCCCATGAGAGGAAAAATTAGGCGCCGAAAAAATTGGACGGGAGTAATTGAGAATGTCACCTAATTCCGGTTTCTTCTTGCTTAAGTTTCTTAACTGCGATTTCAGCCAAATCCCAATCCTCCGGACTATCAATGTTAACATTGTACTCATCCTCCATGATGTAGGCCGCCACTTTGTCGCCGTAGAAGTTCGGTTCTGCAGAATCAAAGAGGAGCGATGTGCGAAAGAGGTAGATTGCGCCGTTATTGGTGTAGGCCTTGGGCAGGGATTGCCGGCGCGGGATGCGCTTTTTAATCGGCTCGCCGGAGAGGAGGAGCGTGCCCAGACCATCACCGTCCACCTTCACGGCCCAGTAGGGGCTGAAGTGGCCGGGAATTTCCATCATGCTCACCACCGAATCGGCGCCGGTCTTTTGTAAAAGCTCAACCGCCTCCCGGAGATGGAAGGCCTGGCGGAGGGGTGCGGTCGGCTGGAGGATAGCGACGAAATCCGGCTCATACCCCTCCTGATCCTTCAGCCAGGTGACGGCATGCTGCATCACTGGCAGGTGCGGCGTGGTGTCCTGCGCTAATTCCGGCGGCCGCACGAACGGCACCTCAACGCCGTAGCGCTTCGCCACCTCGGCAATCTCCTCGTCGTCGGTTGAGAGGATAATGCGGCCAAAGACGCCGGACTTCTGCGCGGCCTCGACGGTGTAGACAATGAGGGGCTTGCCGTAAAGCTCCTTGATGTTCTTCCGCGGGATGGACTTCGATCCGCCCCGCGCGGTGATGACGCCGAGGATCTTCATATGCGCGTACTGCTACCCTAACCCAGCTCAACGGATTTTACAAAATGGCCCATGTCGCCATAACAACCCGGTCGGGTTGTTATGGCGACAGGACGCACGAGCAACAAAAATCGCATCCACAACAAAACCAGAGTCAGACGCCGCCTACGCGAAGGAGGGGGCGACATCGTAAAACCGCTTCTGGGTGTAGAGTAGAGGGGAACGGTTTTCAATGTTTGCCTGAGAGAACGAAGCTCGAGCAGCTGCAAACATTGAACCCCGCACCAATTCTGTCTCCCCAAAACATCAGCGGGGCTAGCTCGTCACAGCGTGCTGACGCAGACGCGGGCCGCGTGTGCGAATAGCACATCCCTTGACGGACGAAGCGACTCGCCCCTGCGAAACCTGCAGAATTGGTGCGGGGTCAAACGGGCTGCTGATCATAGAATTTTTTTTGAGTATAGAGAGGTGCGGTCTTTAAGATCTCCACCATGCGCCGCGAGGTGTCGGGCCGGTAGAGCGCCGGGGAGGGCGGGTAGAGGCCGTGGGCCATCTGCTCCTCGACGGCGGCCTTGATGCCGTCTCGATCATGCCCCGCGTCGCGGACATTCGGGCCGCGGAGCGAACCGAACCGGCCCTGCTGGCGCGTGCCGATGTTGACCACCGGCACGCCGAAGAAGGCGGCCTCTTTCATGCCGGCCGAGGAGTTGCCAATGAGGCAGGCGGCGTGCTTCAGCAGCGCGACGAAGTCGCGGGGGTGGATGTCAATCACGAAGCGGATCTTCGGCGTGGGGTGGTGCTCGCGGAAGCGGCGGATGCCTTTTGAAATTTCATCCGTGCCGGCATCGGGGTTAGGCCAGAACCAGAGGGCCTGCACCCCGAGCCCATGGACGGCATGGAGGGTTTCCATGACGTTCCCCAGGTTGTCTGGCTCGCTCGTCACCGGATGCTGGATGACCAGGAGGTAGGGCTGGGAAAAATCCATGTGGCCGCCCACGCCGATGCGATTCGTCATCTCTTGATCCGGCTGGCGCCGGACCGAGGCGGCAAACTCAATATCCGGAGAGCCGACTGGAAACACAAAGGCCGGATTCTCGCCCATCTGGAGCACGCGCCGGTAGGAATCGTCGTTGGTTACAAAATGGATGTGGGCCAGTTTGGTGATGGCGTGGCGCACGCTCTCATCAATGGTGCCGGTCACATCTCCGCCTTCGATGTGGGCTACGGTGCGGTTCAGGTAGGCCGCGGTCATGGCCGCGGCCAGCTGCTCGAAGCGGTCGCCGCGGATGAGCACGATGTCGGGCTTCAGCTTCTCGAAGGTATTGGTGAGCTCAAGCACGGCCAGGCCCGCGGTCTTGGCCATGGCCGCGTGGTTGCCGCCCTCCACCAGGTTCAGCATCTCCTCGTGCACCGCGAAGTTGTGGCGCGCCAGCGCGGCCGGCACCTCGCTATACTTTTCAAGGAGTGCCGCGCCGCCGACGACGAGCTGGAGCTCAAGGTCGGGGTCATCCCGGAGTCGCTTCAAGAGCTCTTCCTGCCGGGCGTAGTGGATGCGGTTGGTAATGACAAAGCAGACCCGGCGCTTGGGCCTGGCCGGGATCATGCCGATTCTCCGGGGAATGGCGTGTAAGATGCTTCGAATCATGGAAACAGAAGTGAGAAAAAAGAAATGAGCAATGAGTTTTGTTTAGCTCACGGGATATTCTTTATTTCTCTTTTCCCATTTCTCCTTTCTTCACGATACAGGCGTAGTGGGCGCCGAGGGGGATCCGCTCGAGCCGCGGCTCAAACGGCCGCAGGGCGGCAAGGATTCGCGGGAAAAAACTGCAGTACTGCACCCGAACTGGACCATATTCGCCGAGCAGTTGCCGGCTGTAGCGCGGGAACATAAAACGGGCATGACGATCAAAGGGGCTGGTCAGGAAGACATAGGCCGAAAATGGATTAAACGGGTTGAGTTCAAAAAGCGCAAACGCGCCGCCCGGCTTCAACACCCGGAACATCTCAACAAGAAGAGCGCGGTGTTCGGCAAAGGGAATGTGATGGAATACGCCGGAGGCGAATACGAGATCCAGGGAGTCATCGGCAAAAGGCAGCGCTGACTCCTGCACGCAGGCGAAGGTGATCCCCGGGTAGCGCTGTCGGGCGCGCTCAACGCTCTTTGAAGAAGGATCAATGCCGTAGACCGCGGCACGGGGAAAGTGGCGCGGCACGCGGGAGGTCATGAGGCCGTCGCCGCAGCCGTAGTCAAGCACGGCCGCCGGCCGGCTCGCCAGATCGGACAGCCAATGGGCGAGCTTCTTTATTTTATATTCGGCGAAGTATTCCGCGGTTTCGCCCGAAAGGGCGATCTGGCGATTTTGGGCCTCGCGGTAGCCCTCGAGGTAGTCATCGTATTCCGCGTGGCGGTAGGACATATCTCAACGCAGGATGAAATCCGAAATCCGAAATCCGAAATTCGAAACCCATTCGATAAGCTCAGGGCAGGCAAATTCAAAATCAAAAATTCCAATGCGCCAAACAGGTTTTGAATTTAGCATTTCGCTCATTGGGGTTTGTTTCGGATTTCGTGCTTCGTGCTTCGAATTTTAGGCGAGGGCTTCCCACGTTACCGGATCATACTTCTTGAAACTCGCCTTGGCCACTTTCCCGAGCACGTTCTCGTACTCTTCCGAGGACAGCCCTCCGGCGTACTCCTGCGGCCGCATGGCGTAGAGCATATCAGAGGTGATCAGCGTGCCGGCGGGGATGTCCTGGCCGGCCATGAGCGATTTTCGGAAGTAGGGCCGGAAGACGGCCTCGTCCTCTTGGAGGACTTTTGCCCCGCTGCCCATGCCGGCTTTCACAATGTCTTTATCAAGATATTCCTGCTTCTTGGCCGGATTGGATTCAAGCTCGCGGATGCCGCTAACGAGCGCTTTCAGCTCATCCGGCGTCATGGACACCTTATGATCCGCGCCCCAGAGGTCGCGGGCGAACGAAAAGTGTTTTTCAATGACCTGCGCTCCGAGCGCCACGCCGGCCAGCGCCGAATCAATGCCGATGGAGTGGTCGGAAAATCCTACGGGGATGCCGTAGCGCTGCTTTAAAAATCCGATGGTGGCGAGGTTGAGCTGCTCCGGCGGGCAGGGGTATTTGGAGACGCAGTGGAGCAAAACCACCTTGGCGTTCCGGCGCTTGAGGAAATCCATCGCCCGGTCCAGCTCCTCAATCGTAGACATGCCCGATGATAAGATGACGGGCTTGTCGGTTCGAGCGATGTAATCGAGCGTTACAAAATCCAGAATGTCGCCCGAGCCAACCTTCCAGAGCTCCACGCCGAGCTGATTTAGTTTCATTGCCGCGCCGCGCGACATCGGCGTGGAGTGAAAGATAATACCGATCTCGTCGCAGTATTGCTTCAGCGGCCGCCAAAACGCATCAAGCGGCGTGGCGTTAGTATTGCGGGTTACCCACGAATAGCGATCCGCGCCCTTGAAGTGCGGCGAGACCACGTGGATATTCAACTGCTCGTCCTCGACGGTATGCGTCTGAAATTTCACCGCATCGGCACCGGCGTCATGCGCGGCTTTCACCAGGGCCTTGGCATTGGCGAGATACTCCTCCACCGGCCGCTCCTCCTCGGTCTGGATGAAGTTCTTGCCGATCTCGGCGACGACGAACACCCGAGAGGTAATACGATCCCAAATTAATGATTGAGTCGTCATGGGTTGATTCGCACATCCAGCGTACGTGCACCTTCCGCGCGCTGTCAAACAACAAAAAGCCGCACGGAGTAGCTCTGCTTCCTACTACCCCGTGCGGTGCGTTAGGCGTTTCGGCCCCAGAGCAGAATGACGATCATGCCGGCGAGCATGAGGAGCACACCGGGCAGGCGCCCGGCGAGCTCTTCGCGCTCAGCCGCATAGCGGCCGCTCGCGCGGAAGGCAACGGCGAGCGTAAGACCAATCCCCATCATGCTCACGAGTGCCCAGCTCCGTTTCACCGCCACCACATAGGACACGGATGCGCCGAGGCGGAGCGCAAACATGTGTAGAACTGCCGAGGCGGCAACCGCGAAGCCAAGGAGTATAAGGAGCCCCACGCACCGGCCGGGCATGAGCTCCTCGCGCTTGATGCGGTTGGTTGCATACCCGGCAACGCCCATACCCGCAAAGGCGAGTCCCCCAAGGCCGTGATCCACGAGGAAGTAAAACGGGATACTCGCGTATTGCAGAATGAAAGGATCAAGGGTCGCCGTTACGGCGAAACGGCTGCGGCCCAAAACACGAGCCGCGATCCCCGATCGGCCATGAGCTCGCGGAATGGCGCGAGGAGGCCGGTCTTGGTATCAGGAATATTATGGACCCAGAGACCGCATACCATTAGGAGAGCGCCCATCGTGCCGAGGACCGTGGGCCACCCCGTCCCCGTGATTGAAGCCACAAATGGCGCAGTGAAGAGAAGCCAGAACGGCGTAAATGAGAGGTAGGGCGCGGTCTTGGTGAGCGGAGAGAGCTGAAGCCCTTCCACGAGGAGCGCATAACCGATGACCATGAACGGCACGTGGAGGGCAACCAACGGCCAAAAGAGCGGATGCACTACCCCCATTCCTTCCCACGCGACCCATACGGCGTAGTAGGGCACGGCCATAAGGTAGCCGGCCGCGAGCAGCGTGAAGCGGTGGAGCGGCGCCAACTTCATCACGGCCTGCATGCCGCCTTCGGCGAGTCCGGCAAATGTCACGAGCACCCACGCAAGTAGACTCATATTAAGGTCTCCTCCCTAGCAGAAGCTACCCCCAGTTGATAAGGAGCTATACGACGGCAAACTTGCCGGAACGCACTGACCATTCGTACGCTTGGAGGTTTAAGAAGTCAAACGCCAAAAGATGCAATTTCTCAGTTTCTGAGTTTCTTAATTTCTCGGGAGATCCCTCGGTGCGCCTCGGGATGAAGGTTTTGAAGTCAAAACTTCTTCGCCTTCGGCTCGAAATTTTGAACACAACGCTTCACTTTTTCCGCAATGAACTCCTCGGTTTTTTGCATGGACTCAAACGTGGCACCGCCGAGGTGCGGGACGATGATGA
>CAYJUW010000018.1:0-15595 GCA_964373495.1 uncultured Candidatus Saccharibacteria bacterium
AAAAATGCGAGGCGTGGTGCCGAGAACACAAAAGCTGCAATATTGAAATCACGGCTCACGCCGAGGAGAGCAAAGGCAAATAACATCCTTATAAACTTGAGAATGTAAGGATGTCGTAGAATTGATTTTATGGGCGAAGAAAAGAGAGGCAAGAAGAAGCCCAGTAGTAGAACGCAAAGCATTCACTACGGGGCAAGCTGGAGCACCATTGAGGGCCGAGGGGCGTAACAGGGATTTATCTCTGCCGCTCGCTGTTCCCGTAAAAAACTCCCATCACGGGCGTTTTTTGCTACAGCTCGCCATGCTGCGCCGCACAATTCCAGTGGTTCGGCAAAACTCACCACAAGACACACCCAACGGAGGAAAATTGACGGAATAGCATCGAGTGTGTTATCCTTCAATTAAATTAGAACTATCAAGACAGGAGGATACCGTGGTCCATCTCCATCCATCTGCGGTAGAGTTTGGCGAGTTGGAGTGCTGTGCGCTAAGAAAAGCAACTGCCGAGAAGGAGCATCAGCCGTTCATTGCGTCATTCATTGCCCGCGTCAATGAGACGCACCCTCCATATCGAGTTTCTGTTCTTTCGGAAATTTTCGAAAACACCACACGTTATATTTTTATCCCATGGCAAGTTCACCGATCCTTTTATCTGCATCTTGCCGCCCGAGAAAGAGAGCTCATTGAACGACGTGGAGATATTAGCCCTGGCTGTGGCCACTCGGTAAAACAACACCTGGAAGCGCTTGCGGGGATAGGCCTTAAAATGGCGCTCCCTCAAGGAAACAACTAACCCGCACGGATCGCCCGTGCGGTGTTTTTTGTGCAGACATGCTCACCGGCGCTCATTCTTTCGCAATCTGATCCCAACCCGGAGTTCTCCATGCATCAGACGGGGGAGCTCGAGAATTCAAGACGCCCACCCGAGGGCGTCATTGCCCACCATGCATGGCTGCATTATACTGAATGCGCTATGGACCACCTGGACCAAAAAATTGACGCGCTAGAAAGCAAGATTGATGAACTCCAGCGCTCCGTGGATACGGTCAAGAAGATATTCCTCTGGACGCTCATCGTCAGTGTGGTGGTGTTTGTCTTGCCTCTCCTGGGGCTTCTCTTGGTCATCCCGCAATTTTTGTCAACGTACAGCGGCGCGCTGCAGTAGTAGCTGACACTGCATTGATCCCGCCGCACGTTCATGTTCATGGACGATTTTCTCGTGCTTGCAACGGGATTCGAATTTTGGTACTGCTGGAAGCAGAGAGGAGGTGGTTCTATGTTCACCCTCAAGATGGAAACGCACGAGTACCGACAGGGGACACAGATGGTGGAGATCTGGGACGGCGATACCTTGATGGGCGCTATCTATCCCACCGAAAGGGGAGTCAAGGTGGTGAGTAAGTTCATTGTTAGCGATCCCGAAGGAGCAATAAAAATCGACCGAAGCAAGCTACCGCCTATCCCCGCCATTCTCGTCAACCTGGTGTAGCACTTGAGAGAAAGGAGGTGTGCCGTGGAAAACATCACTGAAGTTCGTTATCTCACCGATGACAGGGATGAACGGCACCGAAACGAGCTGGTCATTTCTGTGGGAGGGAACGGTGACTGGTACGTCGCCGTAGTCCCAGAGGGAGAAGGGACCATCGGGAGAGCAGTAAGGATTTGCACGTCCGGCGGCGCTTCCTCGGCGGCTCCCGGCCTTGGCGTAGCGATTGCCCGCGCCTTCCAAGCACTCGCCAATGCCAATGGTGCAGGCATCACCCATGTCAGCCGCCAGTAGCCGGGGGGACGAGCTGTCTTGCGACATCTCTGGCCGCTGCCAGGTGCCCGATGGCGTCCGCGGCATCACAAACTGCATCCACTGCGGCAAGGAACTGCACGAGCGGAATGGGCAATGGTGGACGTGGGATGCTGGTATGGTCCCAGACCCACAGCCGCAGTGCCCGGTATCGTAACAAGCCGCCCAATGTGTGCGTAACCGCCCGGCGTCGAACGCTCGGGCGGTTTTCTTTTTGGTATACTGCCGGACGATTTCTGCTACCATAGCGGTAATGCCAGGATCTCTTTTTGTCTTCGGCGGAACGGGCTTTGTCGGGCGGAATCTCTTGGAAGCACTCCGCAGCCGGGGCTACGGCATCACGGTTCTCGTGCGAAATCCACGCGAAGCCGAACGTGCCGCCGACCTCGGCGCATCGCCGGTGATCGGAGACGTTCTCGATCCCGAAACCTACCGCGCCGCGCTCCGGCAGGGGAGTACGGTCATCTACCTCATCCACGCCATGGGCCCGCAAGCCGTGCGGGGTGATTTCGCCGGCCTGGACCGCCGAGCGGCCGAGATGCTCGCCAGGGTGTGCCGCGAACGGAACGTCCTCCGCATTATCCACCTCTCCGGACTCTCTCATCCATCCGAGAAACTCTCCCGGCACCTTGAAAGCCGCGCCGAGGTCTGCCGCATCATCCAGGGCTCCGGCCTCCCGGCGGCCATCATCCGCGCCTCCATTATTTTCGCCCCCGGCAGCGCCTCCTACGAAATTTTGAACGCCGCGCTCTCCTTGCCGGTGGTACCGCTCCCGCCGTGGCGCGAAACAAAGGTTCAGCCGATCGCCATCCACGATGTCATCCGTTGCCTCGCGGCCGCCATTGAGCACCCCAATCTATTGAAGTCCGACTTCAATAGATTGGATATCGGCGGCCCGGAAATATTTACCTACGACCGATTGCTGCGGCGGTTTGCCGCGGCGCGCGGCATCCGGAAACTATTTTTCAACATCCCGCTCGAAGGCCGTTGGCTTGCGGCGCGCATCCTTTCCAAACGCTCCGGCATCGCCCTCGGGGAAACCTCAGCACTTCTCGAGAGTTTGGAAAACACCTCGATCGTTCAGGGCAAGAACGCCATCCAGACGGTCTTTGGCTTTGAACCAACTCCGATATTCCCTCACTGACCAACACCGGTGCCTAGCGAATGCACCTTTTGCCGCCGCCATTCATCCGCGCCCCGACCGCGGTCGGGGCGCGGTATTCCCGCCGAAGGCGAGGCTCGCCCCTGGCGGCTGGTAGACAAACAATCAAAGCACCTCGCGTCTGGACTGCAAGCGGCGAGGTGGTCGGCGCGGGCGGTAATAAAAAGCGGGCGAGGGTTCTCCTCGCCCGCGTCGGGCTGGACGCTACGCGGTATCAGTGGGCTCTAGCTGATCGTGGCGGCTTCCCGCGCCCGGGCCCGGGTAACGATGACGTCCTCCACCGGCGGAACGATGGTATCGCTCGGCAGAAGCGTGAACTTGAACCCCTCCAGTGACTTTAACTTCACCTGGCGGGCGTTCGGAAGGAGGAAGATGTCGCGCCAGAAGAGGAAGCAGAAGCGCACCCGGGTGTACCAGACGATGTGACTCCGGCGCACCCACTCAACACCGACGCGGGGTTTCTTTGGGACCGCTCGGACGCCGAGCTGGCACCCCTCGTGAGGAATGCAGGCAACCTCACCTCGATCACCGGTAATCCTGAGGGATCCGTCCCCGAACCTCCGCACTTCCAGCTCCTCGCCGACCTTGGCCTTGTGGTTAGACAGCTGATGGCATCCAGTCATCGTACTCCTCCTTCTCGGGTTGGAAAGGGTTGTGAGCCAAATACTTCGTACCAAAAGAGCTACCCTCCAATTCTCAGGGGAGAAAACTCGAATGTCAAGGCGATGGTGCGGAGCGTACGTTTCCTACCGCAGCGCTGAGGTGAAAAACTTGATCAGCCGCCCCTCGAAATCAGCCGGCAGTTCGCCGTGGCGACCGCGATCCAGAAAGTAAAACTCCGCGTTGGGATTCCTGGCCAGGGCCTCTCGGAGCCGTTCGGCATGCGAGAACGAAATTTGCTCATCCTCGCGGCCATGGACGATGAGCACCGGGATCTCAAGCTTGGCCGCGGCCTCAGCGGGTGAAGGTCTGGTCACGTCGCCGCCGAAAAAGATCTGCCCCCACAGCCGCATAAGCTCGACCAAAGGATATTTCAAAATCCAGACCCGGCGGTAGGCCTCCTGCCCGAGCTGGCGAAGATCCGAAAATGGCGCGTAGGCCGCCACCGCCCGGATCCGCGAGTCCTCGGCCGCAGTCGTGATCCCGACCGCCCCGCCGAGGGAAAAACCAAAGACCCCGATCGTTTCAAAGCCCCGCCCAACCAAGAAATCCACCGCCCGCTTGAGATCATCACGTTCCCGGAGCCCAAGGGTGGTGGCCCGGCCCTGGCTCTTCCCAAAGTACCGGAGATCTACGAGCAGCGTCGCAAACTCCGGATAGAGTGCGGAGGCAATGGAAAGCATATCGGCCTTCTCGGCTGGATAGCCGTGGAGAAGGATTACCGCCGATGCGTTCGTGGCGCCATCTGAACGGGGGACCAGCCAGCCGGCAAGCGCTAGGCCATCGGCACTCTCGATGGTGACATCCTCGGCCGACAGCCGGTAGAGCTCTGGCGTACCGAAAATGGGAATCCGCGGCGGCCGCACGCTAAGCCAAAACGACCACAGACTCACCGCACCGAAGCCGAACACACATATGCCGAGGTAGAGGAGCGTCTTGGTCATGGCCTTCCCGCTCATCCTACCGCGTGGGGGAAATAAAGCATCCGCACCGCAGCCCTGCCTGCTCGCCTCGCTGAAGCTTTGGCGAAGCGGGCCGGCAGGCAGGGCTGCGCGGTATCTCCATTTCACCCCCTCCTTTCGATCGAAAGAAGGGGGTCATTTGTTTGTTACCATTCATCCGCGCAGCAAGCTGCGGAGTATTCTGGACAAACAAATAAAAACGCGGCCGGGATCCCTTCCGGCCGCAATGGTCCTACGCCCCTGCTGCCTAGGCGCACTCGTCTTCTTTCCCGCAGCGCGGCGGGGCCTGCCACAGCACGTGGGGCCGGCGGTCCGCGCCGTTCACCCGCCACGCCTTCCACAGCCGCTCATCGCGGTACATCAGGAAGTAATGGTCGCGGGTCTCGTCCTCAACGAGCACCTGGCACATCCCGGAGCGGTTCCCGGCCGCGTCGCGGCACGGCAGGGTGCCGAGCGGGCGGAAGTACTCGGCGTACTCGAGGTACTTCAGCTCCGGCGGGAGGTTCTGGAGCGCTCCCGGCGCGACCAAGACGTCAGCGAGGAGCAATCCTGCCAAGAGCCAGCCCATCGTCGCCACCTCCTTCCCGCGCCGGCGCTCGCTCCAACGGCAGGACCGAAGCGCGCTCGCCCAGGGTGACAGGCCCGGGGTAGACCTCGTAGAACTTGGTCCTAACCGCTGACGGGAAACGGAGGAGCCGCAGGAAGATGCGCGTATCCAGCCCACCCACAGGGTAGACCGCGATATCGCAGCTGGTAGGCGCTTCCGGCCCGAGCTCCCGACCCCTGCACGTTCCCCGCATCACCACGGTGGTGCCCTGCCGGAGCAGACGGGACGGCTCCACCGGACGGGCGGAGAGGGTAAAGGACTGGACGCCGTCGAGTCGCCCGTGCTCCACCGCCATGATGTAAAAGAGGTGCTTGCCGCCCGCATCCGTTGCCGCCCGCACTTCGCACGGCCCGAAGTGCTCGGTGCCTGGGCCGTTGGAGTCGAACAGGCACTCCCCGGCGATGACCACCGGCAACTTCGCGAGGAACGCGATGTTCTTCGGGAAATCTCCGGCCGCGGCCGGCCGCGCCAGCGCGGCCATGGCCAAACACCACGATAGAATGAGCAGACCAACCCGTCCCATGGGTTTTCACCTCCTTTGGAAAGGATACGGACGGATATCCAACTCTTGGCATTATACCACTGCCGCCCGCCGGCGGCCAAAGCCGCTGTGCACAAACGCGCGCCCCACCGCCGTTGAGATCCTTTCCTACCCGCCGAGGGGCAGCGGGAGTTGCCCCGTTCCATTTGAAAACCATCCCATTTTATGCGATGATTTGCCCATGAAAACCGGCACGCTCTGCCTGGTGGCCAACGGCGAAAAAATCCTCCTCGGCATGAAAAAGGATGGTTTTGGGCGGGGCCGTTGGAACGGCTTCGGCGGTAAAGTGAAAAACGGCGAAACCATTGAATCCGCGGCGCTGCGCGAGCTTAACGAGGAAGCCGGCATCACGGCCGAACCATCTGCGCTCGACAAAACCGCCTTGCTCACGTTTCATTTCAGCGGCAACCCGGAATGGCAGGTGCACGTCTTTCGCATCACGAACTGGCAGGGTGAACCCCACGAAACCAGAGAAATGCGCCCAGAATGGCATGACCTACACAACATCCCCTACGCCAACATGTGGGCAGCCGACCGCCACTGGATGCCGTTGGTGCTTCAAGGCGCGAAAATCTCCGCCGATGTCTTTTACCAGGACTTCCAAAACGATATCCTTGAGGATTTCCAGTGGAGAGACCTCTAACCCAAACCGGGCTTTACCCTACTCCAAAATTCTTAGGAATATTAAAATAGCTATGCAACACCAAACATCCGGATTCTACGGCCTGGGTATTGCCCCGGCACTCCTCGAGATCCTCCAGCGCCTCCGCTTCACCAGCCCCACCCCCATCCAGTCCCAATCCATTCCCATCGCCATCCAGGGCAAGGACCTCGTCGGCATCGCCCAGACCGGCACGGGCAAGACCCTGGCCTTCGGCGTGCCCATGATCCAGCGCTTGGCGCAGGTAAAGGTCCAGGGGCTGGTCGTGCTGCCGACGCGGGAGCTGGCCCTGCAGGTTGACGAGATGCTGCGCCAGATTGGCCACGGCTTGGGCCTGCGGACCGCGGTCCTCATCGGCGGTGCCGGCATCGGGCCGCAGGTGGAGGCCATCAAAAAAAACCCGCACATCATCATTGCCACGCCCGGCCGCCTCATTGACCACCTGAACCAGAAGATCGTGCGTCTGGACCGGGTGAAAATCGTCGTGCTCGACGAAGCCGACCGCATGCTCGACATGGGGTTCATGCCGCAGATCCAGCGCATCCTGGCCGCCCTGCCGCATGAGCGCCAAACCATGCTCTTCTCGGCCACTATGCCGCCCGAAATCATGCGCGTGGCCTCGAGCTACATGAAGCTGCCCGTGCGCGTGGAGATTGCGCCCTCCGGCACCACGGTCGAACGAGTGACCCAGGAGCTCTTTATCGTTCCGCGGGAGCACAAGGTCCAGCTTTTGGCGAAGATCCTCGAGACCTACCCCGGGTCAACCCTCATCTTTGCGCGCACCAAATACGGCGCAAAGAAGCTTGTCCGGGCCATCCGCGCTATGGGCCACGCCGCGGCCGAAATCCACTCCAACCGCTCCCTCGCCCAGCGCCGCGACGCGCTCGAGGGCTTTAAGACCGGCAAGTATCGCCTGCTCGTGGCCACAGACATCGCCTCGCGCGGCATTGACGTCGTGGGCATCGAGCTCGTGCTGAATTACGATATGCCATCCACGTCGGAGGACTACGTGCACCGCATCGGGCGCACCGCCCGCGCCGGGGCCGGGGGCCATGCCATCACACTCGCCATGCCGGAGGAGCGGAGCGAGGTCCGCGCCATCGAGCGGCTGATCCAAAAGACCCTGCCGGTATCACAGGTGCCGGAGCTGGCCCACGTGACCGCGCCGGCCTTCCCGCCGCACACCCGGCCCAAGCATGCCCGCCGGCACTTCGGCCGCCGCCGCTGGTAGCCCCACCGGCGCGTCCGGTCGATCCGCTGCGCCCTTAACCACCTACAAGGTAGAGCAAGGTAGGGCGGCCACCGCGCGTTAACCCCAGGAAATCTATTCCTAAATTCCTAGGAATTTAGGAATAGATTGGTGGGATGGCATGCTGTGACTATGAAACCAGCGCGGCAACTGGAACGAATCATAAAGGGGTTCGCCAACCACAGGCGAATTGAGGTTTTGGCACTTCTGGAGCGGCAGCCGGAACTCTCCCTTGTTGAAATCACTGATGCGCTCGGCGTCAACTTCCGGACGGCCTCGGAACACCTGCGGCGGCTCGCACACGCCGGCCTCGTCATGAAACGGAACGAAGGAAACTTCGTACGCCACGCACTCTCCCCGGACGGAGTAACCATTCTCAAATTCCTAAGAACATTGGAATAGAGCTCGTGGACACGACATGCGATGACACGCACCATCACGAAAGATGAATTCGACGAGCTGGTAGCGGAAGGTTTGAGCGCCGTTCCGGAGAAATTCCTGCGGCGAATTTCGAATGTGGCCATCATGGTTGAGGACAAACCCACCGCCGAACAGCGGGAAAAACTCCGGCTCCGCGCCGACCATGACCTCTTTGGGCTGTACGAGGGCATCCCCCAGACCGCCCGGGGCTGGGGGTACTATTGGGTCCTGCCGGACAAAATCACGATTTTTCGAAAACCCATCTTGGCCCACGCCCGGAACATAGAGCAGGTTCGCACGATCGTCCTCGACACGGTGTGGCACGAGATCGCCCACCACTTCGGCATGGATGAGCGCGAGGTGCGGCAACGCGAGCGCCAGCGCGGCACCAGCGGACGGGCTCAGCACCTCTAGCCGGACGGGACGCGAGAGCCGCACAGCACTACCCCCATGGGCAGGAAGGAGAAAAACGAAATAGCTGTATTCGGCGGGGGCTGTTTTTGGTGCACCGAGGCGGTGTTTTTGCAACTCAAGGGGGTTTTATCCGTAACGCCGGGGTATGCCGGCGGTCCTTGGTCGGGCGCGGGGCACACGCCGTCGTACGAAGAGGTTTCGAGCGGACGTGCCGGCCATGCCGAGGTGGTGAAAATCGAGTACGATCCGGACGCGTTATCCTTTCGGGAACTCCTCGAGGTGTTTTTCTCGGCACACGATCCGACCACCGTGAACCGCCAGGGCGCGGACGTCGGTGCGCAGTACCGTTCGATCATCCTCTACACCACGGATGAGCAGAAACAGGAAGCGGAGAACGCGATCGCTGGACTTACGGCTGCGAAGAAGTTCGATCAACCGATTGTCACCGAGGTGAGGCCGCTCGGGGCGTTCTATCCTGCCGAGGAGTACCATCGGAACTACTATGAGAAGAACCCGGATGCACCCTACGCCGGAGCGGTGATTGCTCCGAAAGTCGAGAAAATCAGGCGCGAGCATTCCGGGTTACTGAAGGAGTGTGCCGGATGAGCGGTAGTATCCGATGCCTCCGGATTGAGCCAAGCACTCGCCGTACCACGCTATGCCTCTGAATCTATGAAGAAACCAGTTTACATCCTCGCCTTCTCCTTTCTTGGCGTGCTGGTGCAATTCTTGGTGCACGCCGGGATTGAGGTGTGGTACATCGGGTTGCTGCTCAAGGATTTCCCGCGCTACGGCCTCGGCCTCACCTGGGAGCAGTGGATGATGATCCACAGTATCGGCTCGGTTCTGCTCTTCATCGCCGGCGCGTGGCTCGGCTTCCGGCAGGGGCAGTACTGGTGGCGGAAGATTTACGTTGAGCATGCGCTGCGGAGGTGGGTGACGTGGGGCAGCGTGCGGAAGCATTGGCCGTAACGTAAATGGAGATCCGCGGGCGTGGTATCATATACCCATGATCCACCGCGGCATTGCCACGTTTACCCTGGATACCGGCCGCTGCCCGAAGTGGCTCTTTCTCCGGATGGTTCGGCTCGGGCGCGAGATGACGCGGGTGCTCGTGGACGAGTACGGGCCGGACGAGTTCGTGCGGCGGATCAGTGATCCGGTGTGGTTCCAATCGCTCGGCACGGTGCTGGCTTTCGACTGGAACGCATCGGGGCTGACCACGCTCCTCACCGCGGCCCTCAAGGAGGCCATCCGCGGCGAGGAGCGCGACCTCGGCGTATTCATCTGCGGCGGCAAGGGCAAGACCTCGCGAAAGACCCCCGAGGAAATCCGGGTGTGGGGCGAGCGATTGGCGCTCCCCGGGCGCTCAACCGAACACCTGGTCTATAACTCCAAAATGAGCGCCAAGGTGGACTCCGCGCTGGTGCAGGACGGGTTCCAGATTTACCACCACAGTTTCTTCTTCTCGCGGGATGGCGCCTGGACCGTGGTGCAGCAGGGGATGAACGCGGAGGCCGAATCGGCCCGCCGCTACCACTGGCACTCCGGGAACGTGCACGATCTCGTGTGCGAACCGCACACCGCCATCGCGTCGGAGGCGTTCGCCGAGCGGCCGCTGAACCTCGTTGCCAAGGGAAGCGGCCAGACGCGCGAGCTTTCCGTTGAAATGGTGCGGACCGGCTACCGAACGCTCATGAAGGACATCGAGCTCCTCCGCAAGCACTCCTCGCGGCTCTCGCATATGATCGCGGCGCGCAGCCGCGCGACCGGGGAACAATTGACGCTCCTGAAACTCGAAGACACGGAATTCAAACGGCATCCCGTCGTCACCGAGGATTTCTCGCGATCCCAGTACCTCGAAAAGATTCTCGCCAAAGCCACCACCGTCCGGCCGCGGACCTACGAGGAGCTGCTGGCCATGGATGGGGTGGGTCCGAAAACCATGCGGGCCTTGGCGCTCGTCGGCGAGGTGATTTACGGCGCAAAGCCATCGTACGAAGACCCGGCTCGCTACTCCTTTGCCCACGGCGGCAAGGACGCCACGCCGTATCCCGTGGATCGTCAAACGTATGACCAGACCATTGGCCTGATGCAAAACGCAGTACGCCGGAGCCGGATTGAGGCCGCGGAAAAAGATCTGGCGCTCCGGCGCCTCGAGCGCAAGGTCTTCTCAAATTCTTAAGAATTTGAGAAGACTCGACCTAGATAATCTGCTACGCCGTAGCAACGCAATGGACGAAGAAGAACTGCAGAAAAAGCTCACCCCGGAACAGTACCGCGTCATGCGCCAGCAGGGGACCGAGCCGCGGTTCAGCGGGAAATACGCCCATACCAAAGACAAGGGTGTGTACCGCTGTGCGGCCTGCGGTGCGGAGCTCTTCTCATCGGACGCGAAGTTCGACTCCGGCACGGGCTGGCCTTCCTTTACCGAACCCATTCACCACATGAGCGGCAACGTTTCTAACGGGGCGAGCCGCGAGCGCATTGAGCTCCGGGAGGATACTGCCCACGGCATGCAACGGGTGGAGGTGCGCTGCAAGCGCTGCGGTTCGCACCTCGGCCACGTCTTTGACGACGGGCCTAAGGAACGCGGCGGAAAGCGCTATTGCATCAACTCCGTGGCCCTCGATCTTAAAAAGGCAGGGGAGTAGTCAATACCCAAAACCTCATCTCAACAACTGATGGGCGATCGTTCATGAATTGTTGAGATGGAACGTCATGCCCGACATCCTCTTCATCGACAAGCCCAAGGGTATGAGTTCGTTTGACGTCATCCGCCATCTCCGCAAAAAGATCGGCGTCAGGAAGATGGGCCACGCCGGCACGCTTGATCCGCTCGCGACCGGCCTCTTGATCGTGGGCGTGGGACCGGGGACGCGGCGTCTGAAGGAGTTCATTGGTCTTGACAAGACCTACCGCATGGCCGTGCTCTTGGGAAAGAAAACCGACACCGGCGATCTTGCGGGGAAAGTCATTGCGGAGCAGGACGTCGCCAGCGTTGATCGCGCCGAAGCGGAAAACATCCTCGCCAGCATGGCCGGCGAAATCGAACTCGCCATACCAATGTATTCAGCGGTGAAACAGAGAGGCCGGCCGCTCTACCACTACGCGCGCCAAGGCATTGCCGTTGAGCCGAAGGCGAGAAAGACGCGAATCCATCGTCTAAAACTGATCGGCATCGAAACGCACAGCGACGGCGTGGTGCTGAACGTAGAACTGGAGGCGGCCAAAGGCACCTATGCCCGCTCCGTGGCCGAGGAGATCGGCCGGCGGCTCGGCCTGCCCGCAACGCTCGCTGACCTGCGGCGGACAAAAATCGGCCAATACGACGTTTCGCTGGCCCAAAAGATCGAGGAACTCACCTAACGCAAGGGCTTTTTTGTTTGCTCAGATTAAGCTGGCAGCGGCGCTCGAAACGTGCTATGAAACAGAGGCCATGAAGCAGGTTGGCATTGGCGCCGGCATCGTCATTGCGTTCGTGCTGATCGCGGTGGGGATCGCGCGCTCCCCGCGGCCGCCGGAGCCGGGCCCGCCGGCCGAAAAACCGGGTCTCATCCGCGTTTCTTCGCCGTTGCCGAACGCCGCCGTGTCAAGCCCGCTGGCCGTGACCGGCGAGGCGAGAGGATTTTGGTTCTTTGAGGCCTCGTTTCCGGTGCGGCTCTACGATGGCAACGGCCGCGAGATCGGCCTGGCCATTGCCCAGGCCGAGAGCGAATGGATGACCGAAAACTTCGTACCCTTTCGGGCCGAGCTCACGTTTGAGGCGCCGGCCGCGGAGCGCGGGACGCTGGCGCTCCAAAAGGACAATCCCTCCGGCCTGCCGGAACACGCCGATGAGCTCCGCATTCCGGTTCGCTTCCGCTAAATCCGGTCCTGTATGCTGTATGCGATGCCGTTAAATCCTGTTCTCAAATTCTTAAGAACATTGGAATAGAACTGCGCGGCTGCCGTATGTCGCGCACCTAACCATGGACACCCTCAATGCCAAAGTAAACCCCGTTAGATCCCCGCTCCCGGAGCGTTCAGGATCTAACGGGGTAAACCGGGAAGAGCTTGAAACGCGGGTCAAGGAGGTCTACCGCGACGTGGCCGAGAAGCCCGAGGCCGCCTACCACTTCGAGATGGGCCGCGGCCTGGCCGAGAAGCTCGGCTACCCGAAAGAAGATCTTGACGCCATCCCGGCCGAGGCCATCAAATCCTTCGCCGGCGTGGGCTACCATTTCGATCTGGCCGATATGAAGCCGGGGGAGCGGGTGCTTGACCTTGGCTCCGGCTCGGGAACGGACATCTTCGTGGCCGCGTTGAACGTCGGCCCCCGCGGCGAAGTTATCGGCGCGGACATGACCGATAAGCAGCTCGAAAAGGCCGAACGCCTCCGGCTGGGCGCCGGCTTTGGGCAGGTCAAATTGGAAAAATCGTACATCGAAACACTGCCCTTCCCGGACGCGAGCTTCGATGTCGTGATCTCAAACGGCGTCATCAATCTCTCCTCGGAGAAACCAAAGGTATTTGCTGAAATCAGCCGCGTCTTGAAACCCGGCGGGCGCCTCGCGATCTCGGATATCGTCTCCTCCCGCTCGCTCTCGGAACGCATCAAATCCTCGGCCGAGCTCTGGGCCGCCTGCATTGGCGGGGCTGTGCCGCTCTGGGAGTACTTTTCGCTCATCGAGCGCTCGGGCATGAAGCTCGAACGAGTGCGCGATAACCTCCAGTATAAATTCCTCACCCACGACGAGGTGATGGACAAATACGGCATAAAATCCGTCTCGCTCCTGGCGGCGAAACCCTGACGGCTGGACGGAGAGCGGAGGCCGTGATAGGGTGGGGCGGGATGCCAGAAATTTCCATCCGCGCTGAAGAGCTGTTCCGGATCGGAAGCTGGCCGGTGACCAATGCCGTCCTGCTGTCCTGCCTGGCCCTCGCGGTGCTTTCGGCGCTCGCATTTTTTATTCGCCGGCAGTTGAAGCCCGTGCCCGGCCGGCTGCAATCGCTCTTCGAGCTCTTCCTTGAGGAGCTGCTGGACATCATGGATGCCGTGCTTGGCAGCCGCGAGCGCTCGCTACGCTACCTGCCGCTCGTGGCCACCATCTTCCTCTTCATTTTGACCGCCAACTGGCTCGGCCTGCTGCCGTTCGGCGGCGTGGGGCTCACTACTCCCGGTCCAGACGCCGGACCCGGCACCCCTGCCCCGAGCCACGCCGAGAGGTTCATCCCGCTCCTGCGGGCTCCGGCCAGCGATTTGAACTTCACCCTTGCGCTGGCGTTGATCTCGGTACTCAGCGCCAACATCCTCGGCATTGCCGCGGTGGGCTTCCGGCGCCACGCCGGAAAGTTCTTCACCATCAAAACCCCCATCGCCGCCTTCACCGGCCTGCTTGAACTGGTCTCCGAATTTGTTAGAATAATCTCGTTCTCCTTCCGGCTGTTCGGGAACGTGTTCGCCGGGGAAGTGTTGCTGGCCATCATCGGCTTCCTCGTACCCTACCTCCTGCCCCTGCCGTTCCTGTTCTTGGAAGTGTTCGTGGGATTCATCCAGGCCTTCATCTTTGCCATGCTGACGCTGGTATCCATCGGCATGGCCGCCTCGCTCGAACCGGCCCATTGACGCTATGGAATCCAAAAATCTATTGAAGTCGGACTTCAATAGATTGCGGATGGTAAAACGCCCACGGTCGCCCTCATTACCCGCTAAGCATAAATCAAGAGACCCGCTATGGAACCGGAAACCGCACGCTTACTCGCCACCGCCCTGGTCATGGGCTTGGGCACGATCGGGCCGGCCATTGCCATCGGCCTCATCGGCGCCCGCGGGGCCGATGCCATTGGCCGCAATCCCGAAGCCGCGCCCAAGGTGCAGACGGCCATGATCCTGGCCATTGCCTTTGCCGAGGCCATCGCCATCTACGCCCTGGTCATCGCGCTCATCCTTAAGTTTGTCGGTTAGGGCGCATGACCGGACTTGCCGAGCAATTGGGTGTTGAGTGGCGGCTCCTGCTCACCCAGGGAGTCAATTTTTTTGTGTTGCTCGCGGCGCTGACCGTCCTCGTCTACCGGCCGCTGCTGAGGATCCTCGAGGAACGCCGCCAGAAGATCGAACTCGGACTCCGGGGCGCCGAAGAGATCGAACGGCGGCTTAGCGAGATTGAAGAGGAAAAAGCGGGCGTGCTTGGCGCGGCCGAGCGCGAGGCGGTAGCGCGGATACACGCCGCCCAAACCGATGCCAAAGCCCGCGGAGCGGACATCGTAAAGACCGCCCAGGTCCAGGCCGAATCGCTTTTGACCCAGGCCGCCCAGACGCGAGAACGCAGGCGTCTGGCCGCGCTGGCAGAACTTGAGCGGGAAGCCGCCGGCTTGGTGAAATCCGCCCTGGTAAAGACGGTCGGGCTTGATCCTGACTCGGTTGATGAAACGCTCATCCGCAAAGCCGTGGAATCCATCAAATTCTAGGCCATGCGCTTTCGGGTTCCAGATTACGCCCGCGCGTTTCGCGAAGCGCTCGCCTCCGCGCCGGCGGCGATGCACGGGGAACTCCTGCGCCGCTTCCTGGCCGTGGTCCGGAAGCATGGCGGGCGTTCGCGGATCCGGGAGATCGCCCGCGCCATCGAGGCCCTCGAGGTGCGCGAGGGCGGCGGACGATGGATTGAGCTCGAATTCGCCCGGCCGATGGGCGACCGGACGCTGGAGCGGTTCCGGACGCGGCTGTCAGAACGCGACCACCTCGACGTACGCATCAACCCCGGCCTGGTGGCCGGCGTACGCATCACCGTGGACGGCGAAATAGAATTTGACCACTCCTTGAAACGGAAGCTCGATAAATTATTTGTTTGTCCAGAATACCCCGCAGCTTTGCTGGGGGATGAATGGCCACAAACAAATAACCCCCTCCTTTTGCGCCGCCGAGGAGATGGTGGGCACAATCGAACATAGATGGAACGGCTGACAGGAACATGAGATGGTGCGCTCGGCGCGAAAAGAAAGGGTGAAACGGAGATACCGCGCAGCAGCGCTGCGCGGAGCTCCATGTTCATTTCCCCAGGGAGGCATGCCCGGTAGTAGAACTTCGAACAAACAAGAGAGAATGAATTCGCCCGAATGCGAAGCAACTTTTTGAAGCTACT
>CAYJUW010000019.1:0-15225 GCA_964373495.1 uncultured Candidatus Saccharibacteria bacterium
CCACTCGTTTTTTGCGAGAATTGCAAAAAACGGGTGGAAAATTCAAAATTCAAAATTCAAAATTCAAAATTCTCGAAGGGCGAATTGGAAAATCCTGGATGGATTGCGGTGCCGGAGGAGGATCTGCCGGTGAAGCTCCCGTATATCACGAATTTCCGTCCGACGGGGACGGAGAAGTCGCCGCTGACGCTGGTGGAGAAGTTTTATAAAGTTAAGTGCCCGAAGTGTAAATCCTGGGCCCGCCGGGAAACAGACGTTTCTGACACGTTCCTCGATTCGGCGTGGTACTACCTCGGATACCTTATCCTCGGAAATCAAAAATCAAAAATAAAAAATAAAAAATTTGCGCTTGATAGTGCGCTCATCAAGCGCTGGTTGCCCGTAGATATGTACATCGGCGGCGCGGAGCACGCGGTCTTGCATCTCCTCTACGTCCGTTTTCTCGCCCTGGCGTTTCATGACGGGGGGATGCTGCATTTCGAGGAGCCCTTTAAGCGTTTCCGCGCGCACGGACTTTTAATCAGCGGCGGAGCCAAAATGTCAAAATCGCGCGGCAACGTGGTGAACCCCGATGACTATATCCGCGCCTATGGCGCTGATGCCCTCCGGATGTACCTTATGTTTCTGGGGCCGTTTGAACAGGGCGGGGATTTTCGGGATGCCGGGATCAGAGGTATTACGCGCTTCTTGGAGCATGTATGGCGACTGCTCGGCAGTTCCGGAAACATCCGCGAAGGGAAGTATTTGCCCCAAGCGTACGAGAGAGTCGAGCAACAGGTTCAAAAAACAGTCGCGAAAGTCTCCCACGATATTGCGCATCTCCATTTTAATACCGCGATTTCTGCGCTGATGATCCTCTTGAATTATTTTGAGGCAGATCAGCAGCCAGTTCTCCGAGCGCATGCCTCGATACTCCTTCGCTTACTCGCTCCCTTTGCGCCGCACATCACCGAGGAACTGTGGCATTCTGTGCTCGGCGAAAAGACGAGCATTCACAGGAGCCATTGGCCAGAGGCCGATCCGCGCCACCTCACGGAGGAGCGCATTACGCTGGTGGTGCAGGTGAATGGTCGGGTACGCGATCGGGTAGACGTAAAGAGTGGGGCGGCCGAAGCGGCGGTGCGCGCGCTCGTGCTCGAACGGCCCAAGGTGAAGGAGTGGCTGGCCGGGGAGCCGGTGCGGAAGTTCATCTACATTCCCGGCCGGATCGTAAATATTGTTGTTTAACCGACGGTATGGTCATTCTGAGCCCTTCGACGGGTTCGACAAGCTCACCACCGGCCCGGCTCAGGGTAAACTCCGCGAAGAATCGCCGCAGTCATTCGTAAGATTCTTCGGGCCTGGCCCTCAGAATGACACGAAGGGATGGATGTTGTTCACCTAACGGAACGCAATCAGAACGCCGTTCTTGAAAAGGTCGCTTCCCTCCTGAAGCGCGGCGGCGTGGTGGCGGTGCCGACCGATACGGTCTATGGTCTCATGGCTGATGTTCTGCGTCCGGCGGCCGTGCGCAAGGTTTTCCGCATTAAGGCCCGTTCCCATGCCAAGGCCCTGCCGGTGTTTGTCCGCGACATTGCCATGGCGCGCCGGTATGCCTTTGTGGAGCAGCGCCTGATCCCGCTCCTGGATGAACTCTGGCCCGGTCAGACCACGGTGGTGCTTTCGAAGCGCGAGGCCATGTCCGATCTTGTGACCGGCGGCGCAAAGACCGTTGGGCTGCGGGTGCCGGATTACCCCTTCCTCGCCGCGCTCCTGGCCGTATTTCCGAACCCTCTGACCGCCACTTCGGCCAATCTCTCCGGCAGCGAACCGGCGCACTCCGGGGTTGCCGTCGAGAATACCTTTCGGCGGCATATTCCCCGGCCCGACCTGGTCGTGGATGCCGGAGCGCTTCCGCCTTCCCGGTCTTCAACCGTGCTTGATCTCACGCATCCCGAGAACCCCAGAATCCTCCGCATGGGCGCGATTACCAAAACCGAACTTGATAAGTACCTGCGAATTACGCATTTGTAGTTCGCAGGAGAGGCGCAACCTTGCTTATGGATTTTAGGAACTTAAGGAAAACTGATTTGGAACTCGCGCATTTGGTGGACGCCGAACGCCGGCGTCAAGCCGAGACCATTGACCTCATCCCCTCGGAGAACGTTGCTTCGCCGGCGGTTTTGGCGGCGCTCGGGTCGGAACTCACCAACAAGTACTCCGAGGGCTACCCCGGCAAGCGCTACTATGCCGGGAACACGATCATTGACGAGATCGAGTTCTTGGCTCAAGAACGCGCCCGCAAGGTCTTTCGCCTGAGCAAAAACTGGCACGTCAACGTCCAGCCCTATTCCGGTTCGCCGGCCAACCTCGCGGTCTACTATGCCCTCCTGAAACCCGGCCAGAAGCTGATGGGCATGTCCTTGCCGTTTGGCGGGCATCTGACCCATGGCTGGAAGGTGAGCGCTTCTTCGCGATTTTGGCGTGCGGTGCAGTATCCGGTTGGTAGGGACGGCTGGCTGGATTACGACGCCATTGCCAAACTTGCGCGGAAAGAGCGGCCCAAGCTGATTGTCACTGGCGCTACGGCCTACCCGCGGGTGTTTGATTTCAAAAAGTTCTCGGCCATTGCCCGGTCAGTCAGCGCCTACCTCATGGCCGACATTGCGCATATTGCCGGCTTGATCGTTGCCGGCGCGCATCCCTCGCCCTTCCCATACGCCGATGTGGTGACCACCACGACTCATAAGACGCTTCGGGGACCCCGAGGAGCAATTATTTTTGCCAATCGCCAATCGCAAATCGCCAAGCGCCGCGGCGTGGATGTTGCCCGGGCCATTGACCGCGCGGTGTTTCCGGCCTTGCAGGGCGGACCGCACGATAACCAGACCGCGGCCATTGCCGTATGCCTCGGTGAGGCCATGAAGCCGAGCTTCAGGCGCTACGGCCGGCAAGTGGTGAAGAACGCCAAGGTCCTGGCCCGCGAGTTGACCACGCGCGGGTTCCGGCTCGTCACCGGCGGCACGGATACCCACCTCATGCTCGTTGACCTTTCGAACCTCGGCCTCTCCGGCCGCGAGGCCCAGGACCGGCTCGAGGCCGTTGGCATTATTGTCAACCGCAACACCATTCCCTTCGATACCCGGTCGCCTTTTGATCCCTCGGGCATTCGCCTGGGCGCGCCCTCGGTCACCACCCGCGGCATGAGGGAACGCGAGATGGCTTCAATCGCCGGACTCATTCATACCGCGCTCACGCAGTCGCGGTCTCCGCAGGCCATCCGCCGCGAGGTGCGCCGACTTTGTAAGCGCTTTCCGGTATGATTATCCTCGACGGTAAGGCCCTGGCCGCAAAAATCCTCGCCGGCCTCAAGTCCGAGATCGGCGCTCGGAAGCTTTCGCTCGCCGCCGTGGTCGTGGGCAGCAATCCGGTTATCGGGAAGTTCCTGGAGCAAAAGAAAAAAGTCGCCGATGAGCTCGGCGTGAATTTCCGCGTGTACGATTATTCGGCGGATATTTCAACCAATGAGCTCCGCACGCGCATTGCCACCATCGCGCATCAGGTCGATCCCGATGGCATCATCATCCAATTGCCGCTTCCGCCGCACATCAACACGCAATACATTTTAAACAGCGTGCCGCCGGAAAAGGACGTCGACGTGCTCTCGGCCCGGGCAATGGGGGATTTTGCGGTCGGCAAGTCGCGTATTGACCCGCCTGTCGTGGGAGCAATCAAGGCGCTTTGTAAGGAATATGCCATTGATTATCGTGGGAAGTATGTGGTCGTGGTTGGCGCCGGCGCACTGGTGGGTAAGCCGGTTGCGATGTGGCTCTTAAATGAGAAAGCCACGTTTAGCGTGGTAGAGGAGGAAACGGCGGACATAGCCGCGTTTACGAAGCAAGCCGACATCATTATCTCCGGTGTGGGCAAGCCCGGTCTGATCACCGGCGAGATGGTTAGGGCTGGGGCTGTGGTAGTTGATGCGGGTACATCAGAATCCGCCGGCAAGCTCGTCGGCGATGTTGATTTTGGCTCCGTGAGCAAGAAGGCCTCCTTCATCACGCCGGTACCGGGCGGCGTCGGCCCGCTGACCATCGCGATGATTTATCGAAATCTCCTAACGCTCGCAACAAAGAAATGATTTACGATTTCGACGTTGCCGTTTTCCGGTGGCTGAACTTATGGGCGTTTTGGCGGCCGCTGGTTGATGCGCTGATTATCTTTCGTGCGGTCTTCCTTGGTTGGTGGATGCTTGCGGCTTTGTGTGCTTTTGGCGTTTTCACTATTCCGCCGCTGGTTAATGTGTTTCCAAGCTTCCGGGCGCTGCGGAAGAAAAACTGGGAGATGGTCGGCCTCGCGCTTCTGGCCGCACTGGTTTCGCGTTTCGGCGTCACTGAGCTCATCCGGTTTTTCTACAACCGGCCGCGGCCGTTTGAAGTCCTCTCCGATGCCCACCAGATCGTCTTCCGCGACGGCGGCGGGTCGTTCCCGTCCGGCCACGCCGCTTTTTCTTTTGCGGTTGCTGCCGTCGTCAGCCGCTACTATCCGAAAACGAGCATCCTTTTTTTCCTCGCGGCGCTGAATCTTTCCGTCGCGCGGGTCCAGGCCGGCCTGCACTGGCCGACGGATATTCTCGGTGGCGCTACTATCGGAATTATCGTTGGCTTCCTCGTGGTTTCGTTCTCTCGCTGGTATTCGAAAGAAAAAACCGGGCAGCCGGCTTCGGCTACTCGGTGGTGACGGACTTGGCGAGGTTCCGCGGGTGATCCACATCGCAGCCGCGGAGCACGCCCATGTGATAGGCAAAGAGCTGGAGCGGAACAACTGAGAGGATTGGAGAAATGAACTCTGATGTCGAGGGGATCCTAATCGTGGCAACACCCGCGATGCGGATTGCGAGGCCGTCTTCGCGATCCACGATCGCGATCACCGGGCCTCTCCGTGCTCTGATTTCTTGGATGTTCGCGGCCATCCGCTTCTCATTGGAATCCGAGAGGGCAATTACCATCGTGGGGAAGTCCTGGTCAATCAGAGCCAGTGGACCGTGTTTCATCTCGCCCCCCGCAGAGCCCTCGGCATGGATATAGCTGATTTCTTTCAACTTGAGAGCCCCTTCGAGCGCGATCGGGTATTGGTACCCCCGCCCGAGGTAGAGGAAGTTGGTCCGGGATCGATGTTCCTCGGCGAGCGACCGGACGCGATCGTTCAGGGCGAGCGTCTCGGTCATGAGTTTCGGTAGCTCACTCAGCGGTTCGAGGATTGCGTGTGCCGCCGTCTGCAGGAGCGCCCCCCTCAGTACGCCGAAGTGAACCGTGAAAAGGGCGAGGATGGCGAGCTGTGACACGAAGGCCTTGGTCGAGGCGACAGAGACCTCGGGCCCGATGTGGTTGTATATGCCAGCGTCGGTCAGGCGCGCGATTTCGGAACCAACGCGGTTGACGAGTCCGAGCGCAAGGGCGCCGTGCGCCTTTGCTTCGCGCACCGCCAGGAGTGTATCCATGGTCTCACCGGACTGCGAGATCACCAGGACCGCGTCTGTATCGTCGAGTATCTTTCGGCGACTGGCAAATTCCGATGCGAGCTCGGCTTCGGCCGGCACGCCGGCGAATTCCTCAATGAGGAGCCGTCCGTAGAGTGCCGCATGGTAGGCCGTACCACAGGCGACGAGCGTAATCCGTTTGACGCCGTAGAGCTGTTCGGCTACCGCTGCGAGGCCACCCAGTCGCACCCGCCAGGGGCTGGGTTGAATACGGCCGCGTAGGGAGTTTCGGAGCGCCTCTGGCTGCTCCATGATCTCTTTCACCATGAAGTGCGGGTGGCCGCCCCGCGTGGCCTGCTCTGGAGTCCACTCAAGTGTCTCTGGCAACCGAACAATGGAATGAGTGTGCGTGTCGGTAATCTCGTGGCTCGTCGGTGTCAATACGGCTATCTCGCCGTTCTCGAGATGGATTATCTCGACAGTATGCGCCATGAGTGCTACTGGATCAGAGGCGATGAATCGCTCGCGCTCTCCCACTCCGATGACGAGCGGACTTTCCATGCGCGCGGCCACGAGCCGGTCCGGTTCCCCTGCGGCCATGGCGACGATGCCGTAGGTGCCGTCAACAGCGGCAAGCGCACGGCGGAGCGCATCGGCTAGGTCGCCGGTATAGCACTCTTCGATCAGGTGGGAGAGGACTTCAGTATCGGTTTCGGAGGTGAAGCGGTGGCCCCGGGCAGTGAGGCCGCGTTTGAGCTCGGCATAGTTCTGAATGATGCCGTTATGGACCACCCAGATTTTCCCGGTACAGTCGCCGTGGGGGTGGGCGTTCTCTTCCGATGGCTCGCCGTGTGTTGCCCAACGGGTGTGCCAGATACCGGCTTGGCCCTGCCACTGGCGGTCGTCCAGCTTCCTCCGGAGGTTTTCGATTAGCCCTTCGGTTTTGGCCACCATGATGCCGTCGGCGGTCTGTAGAGCCATGCCAGCGGAGTCATAGCCCCGATATTCGAGCGTGGCGATACCATCAAGGCCGATTGGAAAGGCGTTCCGCTCACCGACATACCCAAAAATCCCGCACATCTTACGCCTCCTTTCTCAAGTCGTTACAGTGCTGGTTTTCGAGGTGCTTCTTTATCTACTACTTCGTGGTAACATACTGAGTTGCATTTCCCGTCATCCAGGCCGGCCTGCACTGGCCGAGCGATATCGTGGCCGGGGCGGTTGTCGGTATAGCCGTCGGGCTACTCACGCACGCAATCGCCAAGAAACTTCTGAAACCAAAACCGGCTGTCTAGGCCGGGTTGTGTTTTACTATCGTAAATAACTCAAGAAAACTATGGTTCCGTCTACGACTAACCCCAGTACGCCGATGATGAAGAGTAAGACAACTGACCACGTCGGCAGTGGGCGCTGGGTCTTGAGGCTCCATGCGGCGAGGACCGTAATGAAACCAAACACGCCTATTCCCAAAATGTCAAAGAATTCTGGACGGAGCGTCATTGTATTTTTCGCCAGAGGGTCGGAATCAAGAATGGCACCCGTTTCTTGTATTCCGCATATTCCTGCCCGAAACGTGCTTCGAGTTCTTTTTCCTCGACGAGTTTGATAACGATGAGGTAGGAGATGGGGATGATGAGGCCGAGCACGATGGCGGCGATGGAGTTCAAAATGATGCCGAAGCCGATGATCATCAGGATGGCGCCGAGGAACATGGGATTCCGCGAGTGGGCGTAGGGGCCGGTCGTGACCAGGCGCTGGGTCGGTACGATGGGCGTCTGGGTGCCCTGGCCGATCCTGGCGAAGAGCAGGATTGTCCAGGCGTAGAGAACGAAGCCGATCAGGAAGATTAGCCCGCCTGTAAAGCTGTTGAGTGGCGGTGTTGCGATTCGCGGGAGGTTAAGCGCGGCATCAACTCTCGGCCCGAGGAAGTAGCCCGGGCTGAAGATGAAGGCAAGGAAGAGCGGCGGCAGGAGCACGATTATTGCTTTGCGCACCCACGCTGGCTGCGGTTTTTTCTGCCGGGCGGCGAGGCGCTCGATAAATGCGTTTATCATAGCGATGGGCGAGGTGGGAGTTGAACCCACAAGCCTTGCGGCACACGGTTTTGAGCCGTGCATGTTTGCCAGTTTCATCACTCGCCCAGTCGCTCTATTCTAGCGTTTTTGGTGTATTTTGCAACTCATTGGCGCATTGTCAATCGGGCTGGCATTCGTTATGGTACAATTAGCATGGCAACGGTCATCGCGTTTTGCAATCAAAAGGGGGGAACTGGGAAAACTACGACTGTTTGCTCGACTTCGGCCTACCTTGTGGCTTTGGGCAAGCGGGTGCTTCTGGTGGATATTGACCCCCAGGCCAATGCCACGTCGGGCATGGGGGTAGATCTTGGCGGTCTTGGCCAACACTTGTACCACGGCCTGGCGCATGAGCGGCATCCGGACGAGCTGATCCAGCGGACCGGCCTCTTAAATCTCCACCTCCTGCCGTCGCACCCGGATCTTGCCGGCGCTGCGGTGGAGCTCATCAAGGCCGATGACCGCGAGTACCGGCTGCGGAATCTGCTGAAACGGATTGCCCGGAGGTACGACTACATTCTGATAGACCCGCCGCCCTCGCTCGATCTCCTGACCGTGAATGCTCTGACGGCCGCTGACCAGGTTATCATTCCGGTACAGTGCGAGTACTATGCCCTGGAGGGTCTGGCCAACCTTTTGAAGACCATTGACCTGGTGAATGCCAATTTGAAAATGAAGATTACGTTGATGGGCGCGCTCCTGACCATGTTTGACCGCACCTCCCGCTTGCACCGCGCCGTGGCCAAGGAGGTGCGCCGTAAGTTCCCGGGCTACGTGTTTGAGACCACGATTCCGCGGAACGTGAGCTTGGCCGAGGCGCCGAGTTTCGGGAAAACGATTTTGCAGTATGATCCGTACAGTCACGGGGCGAAGGCCTACCGGGCGCTGGCGCAGGAAATCGTATCTTTGGGTCGAGCTGGTTAAGCGAGTTAAGTCACCGCACCATCCCGAACGAAGCGGGGTTAGAGTGCGCGATCCCGCACTTCCGCGAGAGGGACTTCTGTGAGTTCCGAGTCATCAGTTCGGGAGGTACGGGATCCTCGCAACTTCAGCGCTCACTTCGTTCGCGGAAGTTGCGGGATAAATTAAGTGAATTAAGCAACAGTGGCAATGCGTAGCGCAAGCTTAACTCGCTTAATTCACTTCATAAACTTGTGAACCCACTGGGCAGAGGTCTTGAATCGCTGATTCCCCCAAAAGAGGAAACGCCTCCGGAGGTGGAGCCATTGGACGTGCTGCAGCATCAGGCCGGAATGCATGAGCCGGTCTATCGGTTTCACGATGAGCAGGCGGCCGCGGTGGCGGCTGCAGCTCCGGCAATGGCGGAGTCCGCAGCCATAACCATGCAGGAGCCGGCTCCGCTTGTCCGGTCTGCCGTGCGAAAAGGGGAGGCGCGCCGAGGGGATAGCGTCTTTTGGATTGAGGTCTCAAAAATCGAGCCCAATCCACACCAGCCACGGCGTGGCTTTAACGTGGAGGAGTTGACCTCGCTTGCGGGCTCCATCAAAGAGGTGGGTGTGCTTTCCCCGCTCCTGGTCACCAAGCGCGAGATCGAGACAACGGGCGGGCTCGATGTCCGCTATCAGCTGATCGCCGGGGAGCGGCGGTGGCGGGCGGCCAAGATGGCCGGCCTCCGCGAGGTGCCGGTCATCATCCGGCTGGCCGAGACCCCGGAGCGCGCCAAGCTCGAGCTGGCCTTGATTGAGAACGTCCAGCGTGAAGACCTGAACCCGATTGAGCGCAGCCGGGCGTTCGATACGCTCGTCAGCGAGTTTGGCCTCATGCAAAAAGAAGTGGCCGAGCGCATCGGCAAGAGCCGAGAAGTGGTGGCCAACGCCCTCCGCCTTCTCCGGCTGCCCTCCGAGATGCAGGAGGCCATCCTTTCCAATGCCATTTCCGAGAGCCATGCCCGGGTCCTTTTGACGCTGGAGCACGATCCTACGGCGCAGCGGCGGGTGTTTGAGGAAATCCGCACCGCCGGACTCTCGGTGCGCGACGCCGAGTCATCAGCCCGGGCGGCTGGCACCAACACGACCACCCGCCGCGGTCGGCCGCGGCTCGATCCCGATGCCCGGGCCATCCAGCGCGAACTCGAAGAGGTCTTCGGCACCAAGGTCAAGCTTTCCAAGCGCGGCGAACACGGCCGGATCATCGTCGAATTCTACTCCGACGAGGAGCTCCGCGGGATTTTGGAGCGCATCAGCAAACGGGAGGAGGGGTATGTATAAAATCTGACCGTATTTCACTGCATGAAAGAAATCCCCGGCGCGAATCCGCGTCGGGGCTTTTCGTCGTGATGACGATTTCTCGCTAGTAGGTGCGATGACTGCGGTGGTTGTTCGAGGGGAATTCTGACACCATCGCCGGACCATCGGGTGCGTGCCCGTCCGTAAAGAACTCGTCACACTGCCGGCAATAGTTCTCAGTGACCTCCCGCTTGCAGCAGTGACATGTTTTCGGTGGTTTGCCCCGCATACGGGCTAACTGCTCGTCATTTAAGAGGGGCATAGCATTCTCCCTTCCTGTCGATGAATGTCAGTATAGCAACGGTATCTCCTTCAGTCAAGGATCGGAGACGCTGCTGCTCCTTGCGTTCGTTTGTTTCCTCGGATCCGTCCACATAGCGTACTTACATTCGGGATAGCGCGCGCAGCCGAAGAAGCGGCGCTTCTTTCTGGTCCAGCGCTCGACAATCTCGCCTTGCTTGCATTCCGGGCAGGCAACACCGGTTGATTTCGGCGGCTCTTTGGGCAGGGGCTTGGCGTTCTTGCACTCCGGAAAGCCGGAGCAGGCCAAAAACTTTCCGAAACGGCCGTACTTGATGACCATGGGTTTGCCGCACTTTTCGCAGACCTGATCGGTTTCTTCAACCATGTTTTTTTTCTCCACCGCCTCGTACTTCTCGGCGAGATTCTTGGCGAAGGGCTTGTAGAACTCGCGGATGACCGGCTGCCATTCGCGTTTGCCTTCGGCGATTTCATCAAACTCTTCTTCCATGTTCGCGGTGAACTGAACATCCACGATTTCGGGGAAGTGCTCGACCAGGAGGTCATTCACCATCAGGCCGATTTCGGTCGGCTTCAGACGTTTTTGTCCGTCCTTTTCCACGTAGTTCCGGTCCTGGATCGTGGCCATGGTCGGCGCATAGGTGGATGGCCGGCCAATGCCGTTTTCCTCCAGGGCCTTAATGAGCGAGGCCTCGGAAAAGCGCGGCGGGGGCTCGGTGAAGTGCTGCTCCGGCTTTAGCTCTTCGAGCTCGAGCGCGTCATGCACGGTAAGATCGGGCAGGGACATTTCGGCGAACTTCGCCGGCCAGATTTTGAGGAAGCCGTCGAATTTCAGCACCTGGCCGGTCGCGCGGAACAAGTAGCGTCCTGCGTCCTGCGTCCTGCTTCTTGCTTCGACATCAACTGCCGTGGCGTCGAAAAGCGCCTGCGCCATTTGCGTGGCGATAAATCTTCGCCAGATGAGGTCATAGAGCCGAAATTGCCGGCGGTCGAGGTGGGTTTTCAAGGATTCCGGCGTGCGGGCCGGATCGGTCGGCCGGACGGCCTCGTGGGCCTCCTGGGCTCCTTTGGATTTTGTTTTGAAGCGGCGCGGCGAGGGGAGCGCGTAATTCTGGCCGATTTCTTTACGGATGAAGCTCGCGGCCTCGCGCAAAGAATCCTCGGAGAGGTTCAGGGAGTCGGTGCGCATGTAGGTGATGAGGCCGGTTGAGCCCTGGCCGCCGAGTTCCACGCCCTCGTAGAGCTGTTGGGCAAGACGCATGGTTTGGCGTGCGGAAAACCCGATGCGGCGGAAGGCCTCCTGCTGGAGCGTGGAGGTGGTAAAGGGCGGGAGGGGATTTTTTGCTGCCGCGCGTTTCTCGACGTGTGTCACCCGCCACGATGCTCCGCCGAGCGCATCGGTAATGGTTTTTGCCTCGCGTGCGTTCTTGATCGCGAATTTGTCGAGCGCCTCGGCATTGATTTTCGAAAGGAACGCCGTGAAAAGCTCTTTTGGCTTTTTCTCGGGATGGAGGTCGGCGGCGATGGTCCAATACTCCTGCGACTTGAATGCTTCGCGCTCGCGTTCGCGTTCAACCACCAGGCGCACGGCCACGGACTGCACCCGGCCGGCCGAGAGCCCGCGGATGACCTTTTTCCAGAGAAAGGGCGAGAGCGAATAGCCGACCAGGCGGTCCAGGACGCGCCGGGCCTGCTGGGCGTCCACGCGCTTCAGGTCAATATCGCGCGGATTTTTCAACGCCTCCTCGATGGCGTTCTTCGTGATCTCGTGGAACACGATCCGTTCAACTTTCGGGTTTCGGATTTCGGGTTTCGGGTTTCCCAAGCCCAGGGCTTGGGTGAGGTGCCACGCAATGGCCTCGCCCTCTCTGTCCTCGTCCGAGGCGAGAATTATTTTGTCGGCTTCCTTCGCGGCTTTTTTCAGGAGGTTCACCTGCTTTCGGGCCTTGGTCGGGATGACGTACTGCGGTTCGAAATTTTTCTCCACGTCTACGCCGAGCTTGGATTTGGGCAGATCGCGGACGTGGCCGTAGGAGGATTCCACGCGAAAATCGCTCCCGAGGAAACGAGAGATGGTCCGGGCTTTGGTTGGTGATTCGACGATAACGAGACTCTTACTCATTTGGGCCTGGGAAGTTCAAAGCACAAAGCACAAAATCCAAAACACGGTTTAGGATTCCAGTATTATGACTTAATTTGGATTTTGGGTTTTGGATTTTGTTTATGTTATTCGTTGGAATCTATTCTGCCCCATCGGACGGATGAACCCCTTGAGTTCAAGCAGGGAGAGCGCGGTGATGATGCCGGGTGTCGTGAGGTTTGTTTTCTCCTTCAATTCATCCACGCTCGCGGGCTCGCTCAAGATTTCGAGGATAGTTTTTTCTGTCTCGTCCGTCAAGACCGCGGCGGCTCTTTCTTTTGGCGAGCGGCGGGCGAGCCCGAGTTCCTCAATGATATCATCGGCGCGGGTAACGAGTTTTGCACCGTCCTGGATCAAGCGGTGGACGCCGGCGGCATTCGGGCTGAACATCTGGCCGGGAACGGCAAATACGTCGCGGCCCTGCTCGAGCGCGAAGTGTGCCGTGATAAGGGCGCCCGACTTTTCCGGCGCCTCGACCACGAGCACGCCCTTGGAAAGGCCGGCGATAATGCGGTTCCGGGCCGGGAAATGGTGCGGGAGGCCGGGGGTTCCCGGCGGGTACTCGGTGAGCACGGCCCCGCCCTTGGCCGTGATTTCTTCGGCCAAGTTCCAGTTCTCCGGCGGGAAGAAGGAATTACGGTCCATGCCGCTGCCAAGGATGCCGATGGAGGGGAGGCCGGAGGCGAGCGCGGCGCGGTGGGCTTCGCTATCAATGCCCTGGGCCAGGCCGGAGACGATGCAAATTTCCACCTGATCGGTCAGATCGCGGATTATTTTAGCCGTGACCTCGCGGCCGTAGGCCGTGGCTTTTCGCGTTCCGACCACGGCGAGGCGCGGTATTTCGCTCGCCAACCTTCCTTTTATATACAGCGCGAGCGGCGGCGATGCGATTTCGCGTAATTCCTGCGGAAAGTCGGACTCATCAGCCGTGACCAGCGCAATGCCTTGGCCGACGAGCTTGCGCATTTCTTCATCGGGCTGGATGCGATTCCGGGCGGCGGCAATGGTCGCGGCCAGCTCCCGGCTCAGGCCGGCGCGCTCGAGTCCCGCCGCACCGGAACGCCATGCGGCCTCGAACGATCCGAAGGTCAGAAAAATTTTTTGCATGGCATCGTACTCCGCGCCGGCGAGCAGAATGGCATGCAGGAATTTTTTCTCCTGCGGCGGCATGTGGCTCCCACTATAGGGGAGACGGAACGGTTTGACAACAATGGGCATATCCGGTACGAATGGCGCAGGATTGCACCGGCAAGCTACTTTCTAACTTTCAACCCAGAGAAAGGGGGTTCGCTGGTGGAAGCGAAGGATCGACTCATCATTGCGCTCGACACGACTGATCTTCCGAAGGCACGTTCCTTGGTGGAGGCACTGGCACCGCACGCCGGGATGTTTAAGGTGGGATCAACACTCTTCACCGCCCACGGTCCTGCTGCCGTGTGGGCGCTCCTTAAGCGAGGTGCTGGAGTTTTCCTTGACCTTAAGTTTCATGACCTTCCGAGAGAGGTGGAGAAAGCGAGCTGCGTGGCGGTCGGTCTCGGCGTACACGTGTTCACGGTGCATTGCCTCGGTGGTGTCGAGATGATGGCAGCGGCGCGGAAGGGAGTTGCGGCCTCCCAAGCCATTCCCACCGCTGTCCTTGGCGTCACCGTCCTCACTCATCATGACTACCCGTCGCTCTTGCACCTCGGGCTTGTGCAGTACGTGGGGAAGCGCATGGTGGTCACGCCGGAAGTCGAGAGGCACTTCCAGCAAGGGGAAGTTCAGCAGCGCGCGGTGCAGCTCGCGTTGGATGCCAAAGAAGCAGGGCTCGACGGCGTAGTATCCTCTCCGCAGGAAGTCGCCGCGATTCGCAATGCGTGCGGTCCTGCTTTTCGTATTGTGGCAGTCGGGATTCATCACGCGGGAAGCATAGGCATTGGCCACCGCCGCGATGGCAGTACGCGCCAAGCGATTCTAGACGGCGCTGACTACGTAGTGGTGGGAGCTCTGATTACTGGCAGGAACGATCCAGTCGAAGTCGCCCAGGGCATCCTCGCCGAGATCGCCGCGGCGATGGCAGAGAGGAGGTGACCTATGCTCACCGAAGCACAGGTTCTCGAGCTCTACCGTGAGCGAGATGCAGTGTGGTTCTATAATGGAGAGCCGCGAGCGCCGCATGCCCAACTGACGAGAGCCCTCTGCGCCGACGGTTACTTTCGTTCCGATTTCGTCCTACAGGATCCGGCGGTTACGGCGCGGCTGGCGACGAGCATGGTGGAGAAGCTCCAGGCGCGCGTGGCACGGGTGGTGCAGTGGGTTGTCGGCTCAGCATATGGCGGGATTGTATTCTCCTACGAGGTGGCACGGCAGCTGGACGTCTGTCACGCCTATACCGTGAAGGATCCAGCAAACCCGAAGCGCCAGCTCTGGCGTACGAAGATCCCGGGCGGCGCGGTGGTTCTGCGATGCGAAGATGTGCTCAGCACGGGGGGCACCGTCCATGATGTGGAGCGGGCGATCGTGGCCAGTAATCCCGATCCAGTCACGATTCTCTCCGATGTCGCCACCATTGTTTTCCACCCCAGCGGCGGGATCGAGGACATTGACATTATCCGGCTTCTGAGCACGCGCGTGACAATCTGGCCCCGGAGCCAATGCCCGCTCTGCCAGGATGGGTCGCCGCGCCTGCCGCCCAAAGAGAACTGGGAGAAGTTCATCGGCCGATAAGAGTAATTTGGCCGCGCCCATCGCACCCGTGTGCGCGGTGGGCGCTTTTTGCAAGTCAGTATTTATCTCTTCAGTCAGTATTTATCCAAACACTTTCCAAACATATTTAAACATTCAAACGAATGTTTGAATGAGGTATCATGATGTACTTCAACGTACTTCACTGATGGGTCATTCAATTACATGGCTACCCATGGAGTTCCTCGAGCGCTTCGCCCAAGAGTTGGGCGTAGAGGTTGAGGCCGAATTTGTTAATGGTGCCCGATTGCTGGCGGCCGAGAACGTTTCCCGAGCCGCGGATTTACAGATCCTCGAGCGCCCTGTGGAACCCGCTTCCGA
>CAYJUW010000020.1:0-14826 GCA_964373495.1 uncultured Candidatus Saccharibacteria bacterium
CCCGGAACCAGAGGGCGTAGCCGATCGAGGCGAGGGCGACGAGGAGGGCGAAGATGAGCATGGCGTTAGGGTATTAGCTGATTAAGCGAGTTAAGTAAATTAAGTGAATTAAGCCACCCGAATTCGCCACGGCTTGGATTGTCAAACTCGGTCAATTTACTTAACCGGCTCATCGGTTGGTGCCGGATTTTTGCGGCGGGCAGTCTTCTTTCGAGGTTTCTTTTCTTCTGCCTCGGCCGGCGGTATGGCTGTGTCAGCCGGCGGTCCGGCCGCCTCAGGCTCTGATGACTGTTCCGCTTCGGTTGAGGCAGCTGCCTCAGCTGCTCCTCCGGCCTCAGCCGCAGCCGGTTCCGGTTCTGGAGTTTTCCCTGACGGCGAGGCCGATGCCGCACCCTCCGGAGCGGTACCGGGCGAGCGCACATCAATCCGCCAGCCGGTCAGCTTCGCGGCCAGGCGCACGTTTTGCCCGCCCCGGCCAATGGCCAGCGACAGCTGCTCGTCCGGGGCGGTCACGATCGCCTCGCGCCGTTCGGCGCCGAGCGCCACGCCGAGGACTTTGGCCGGGGAGAGGGCGTTTTGAATGAAGCGCGCCGGATCCTCCGCCCACTCGATGATGTCAATTTTTTCAGCCCCGATCTCGTTCATGACCGTGGTGACGCGCACACCCCGCTGTCCGACCATGGCGCCGACCGGGTCTATAGCCGGGTCATGCGAGACCGCGGCGACCTTGGAGCGCGATCCGGCCTCGCGGGCGATGGCTTTGATTTCCACGACCCCGGAGGCGACCTCCGGCACTTCGAGCTCGAAGAGCTTGGCCAGGAACCGCGGGTGGGAGCGCGAAAGGATCATCCCCGGCCCCCGCGGGTCTTTCTCTACGAGCATCAGCAGTGCCTTCAAGCGCTCGCCGACGGCGGCGCGTTCGCGTGGGATCTGCTCCTCGGCGGCCAGGACCCCCACGCCGCGGCCGAGATCGAGGAAGACGTTCCGGCCCTCGATGCGCTGAACGATCCCGGAGACGATCTCGCCCTCTTTGGTTTTGTATTCGGCGTAGGTGGCCTCGCGTTCGGCTTCGCGGATGCGCTGGATGATGACCTGCTTGGCGGTCTGGGAGGCGATGCGGCCGAATTCACTCTTGGACTCAAGCGGAAATTCGAGCTCCTGGCCCGGCTGGATATCGTCCTTGATCGCCTGGGCCTCTTCGAGCATGATGTGGCGTTCCGGATTGAAGCGGATCTTGCGGCTGGCGAGATCATCCGCGGCTTCCGGGCCCTCCGCTTCCCGGTCTGCCTCGCCCCGTACGGCAACGACGCTGTGGTACGGGGTCTGGCGGCCGCGTTCGGCATCGGTTCCCGACGGGGGTTTGGCCTGATCCGAGTCGGTCTCTCCCTCGGCCTCGAGTTCCTCGTCGGTCTTGATCATGGACGCATCCACGGCGGTTTTGATCTGAGAAAAGCGAAGGGCTTCCGTGCTCGGATCGAACCGGGCGCGGATGATTTGTCCTTTCTTGCCGTAGTCCTTCTTGTAGGCCGCGGCCACGGCAAGCTCAATGGTCTCCACCACCTTTGATTCCGGCACGCCCTTTTCCTCGGCGAGTTCGCGGATGGCCTGGGCAAAGGATTTTAAGTCCATGCGATATGATGCCAATCTACAAATTCAATGCCAATTTTCCAATTACGAATCCGGCGCGATATATTCGCGATTCTCTAGATTGGCATAACATTCGCACTATTGGCATCTTGGTTTTAAAATGTCCGCCTCGCCCCGTTACTCCTTTCTGTCCAGAAGTAGACGCGGTACTGGCGCGTGTCATTCCTGAAAAGAAACCCCGTCCTTCAGGGCGGGGAGGAACGGGGCGACCCGGCGGACCATCAGTACAGGAACGCCCCCATCATAGGCAGTGGGGATGAGCTTGTCAAGCCGCCGTGCTATACTGGAATCGATGCCGAATGTATTGGCGCAGTTGAACGTCGCAGCCGAATGCCGCGCGGCCAAGCTCGGGCTTTGGTCCTGCCCGCCGTTCCTCTTCGTCATCATGGGCGCGGTCAACATTCTGGCCATGGTCAGCTCCTATCTCTTCTCCAGCCGCTTCGTCGAGGAACCAGAGATCGCCGCGCTCGTCGTCATCGGGGTAGCGCTCCTCATCTTCGTCGTCGGCAATTTCATCATCCACGGCTTCGCCAACATTGCCGAGGCCAACCGCATGAAGTCGGAATTCATCGCCATCGTTTCGCACCAGCTCCGTTCCCCCCTCTCGGTCTTTAAGTGGAGCTTGGATGCGCTTAGGTCCCATCCCGGCGCCCTGCCGGCCGAAGGCGATTTCGGGTCATATTTCCGCATCCTCCACGATAACACCGAGAAGATGATCCAACTGGTGAATATGCTCCTTGAGGTTTCCCGGATCGAGGCCGGGCGCCTCGTCCTCCGCTACGAGCCGGTGCGCCTCGAGGTGCTCAGCGCGGAGGCCATCCGCTCCTACGCCGACTACGCCCACGCCGCCAATGTCGTCATCGACTTCGCCTCTCCGGTCGGGCTCAGGCCGGTTCGCGGCGACAAGGAGCGGATCAAGATGGTCATCTCAAACCTGCTCGACAACGCCATCCGCTACTCCTCCGCGGGCGGCCGGGTTGCGGTGACGATTGCGCCCCACGCCGCCAATGCCATCGAGTGGAACATCCGCGACACCGGCATCGGCATCAATCCCGAGCAGCAGCGCTACATCTTTCAGAAATTTTTCCGGGCCGGCCACGCCGTAGAAAGCCAGACGGAGGGTTCGGGCCTCGGACTCTATATCGCCCGCTCCCTCATCACCGCCCTGGGCGGCGAGATCGGTTTTGAATCCAAAGAAGGACAGGGGTCGACCTTCTGGTTCCGATTACCCGTCTATGAAACGCAAAGTTAATTAAGTGAATTAAGTAAGTTAAGCGAGTTAAGCTTAATTCACTTAACCTGCTTAATTTACTTAACGCGCTCACAGCTATGGCCAAGATTTTATTTATCGAAGACGAGCCCGCGCTGCAAAAAGCGCTCGGCGACTTCCTCCAGCGTCGGGGCTATGAGGTTACGGCCGCTCTGAATGGCGCCGACGGTCTGGACGCCGCGCGGCGCGATCGGCCCAACCTCATCCTCCTTGACCTGATCCTGCCGCGCCTCTCGGGTCTGGAGGTCTTAAAGCAGCTCCGCGCGGACCAAAACCTCGCTGCCGTCCCCGTCATCGTGCTCACCAACGTCGAGTCCAATGAGGCCGTGGAGCAGGCGGTGGAGCTCGGGGCCAAGGCCTACCTGGTCAAGACCAACTACCGGCTCGATGAGGTGCTGGAGAAGATCAAAGCCGCCCTCGGCCAAATGTGATGCCAATAGTGCGAATGTTATGCCAATCTGGCGAATCGCGAATATGTCGCGGCCGGATTCGCAATTGGTAGATTGGCATGGCATTTGTGGATTGGCATCATTGCTATGCGCATTGACGACTCCCAACTGAAATCCTTCATCGTGGACGGCGGGTTCCTCTCGGCCAAGGAGCTCGCCAAGGCCGACGCGGAGGTCAAGAAGAGCGGCAAATCCCTCCACGAAGTGATGTTAAACCTCGGCCTGATGCCCGAGGGCGAGCTGGCTAAGCTCGAGGCCTACATTCTCGGCATCCCCTACGTGGATCTGGTCAAGGAAACCATTGATCCGGCGGTGCTCGGCATCATCCCCGAGCCGATCGCCCGAAAATCGAACGTCATCGCCTTCAAGAAATCCGGCCAGGAGCTCCAGGTGGCTATGCTCGATCCGAATGACCTCCAGACGCTCGAATTCATCAAGAAGACGGCTAAACTGAAAATCCTGCCCCGCCTCACCAATACCGAAAGCATCACCGCCGCCCTCAAACAGTACCAGAAGAGTTTGGAGGCGGAATTCGGGGAGATCATCAAGCAGGAGGCCGGGCTCATCCAGATCGTGGGCGCCGAGGAGGCCGGGGCTGAGGGCGCGGAGGATCTGAAGAAGATGGCCGAGGATCTCCCGATCGTCAAGATCGTGGATACCCTGATCCGCCACGCCATCCTCCAGCAGGCCTCGGACATCCACATCGAGCCGGCGGACAAGGAGGTCGTGGTGCGCTACCGAATTGACGGTATCCTCCACGATGCCATGACCCTGCCCAAGCAAGTTGCCGCTGGCGTGGTGGCGCGGGTCAAAGTGATTTCCAACCTCAAACTCGATGAGCACCGATTACCGCAGGACGGCCGGTTCAAGATCGAGACGCCGGAGTACCGCATCTCTTTTCGCGTTTCGGTCCTGCCGGTGTTTGACGGCGAAAAAATTGTGATGCGCCTCCTCCCGGAGACGGCCCAGGGCTTCACGTTAGAGAAGCTCGGCTTCCGGCCCGACCAGCTCGACATCATCCACCGCTACATCCGGAAAACCACCGGCATCATTCTGGCCACCGGCCCGACCGGCTCGGGGAAGACCACCACCCTCTACACCGTCCTTGATATTTTGAACAAGCCCGGGGTCAACATCTCCACCGTCGAGGATCCGGTGGAGTACCGCATTCCCCGCATCAATCAGACCCAGGTGCGGCCGGAGCTCGGGCTCACCTTTGCCAATGGCCTGAGATCGCTCCTCCGGCAGGATCCGGACATCGTCATGGTCGGCGAAATCCGCGACAACGAGACGGCGGGGCTGGCCATCAACGCCGCGCTCACCGGCCACCTCGTTCTCTCCACCCTGCACACCAACTCCGCCGCCGGCGCCCTGCCGCGGCTCCTGGACATGCAGGTGGAGCCATTTTTGATCGCCTCGACGGTCAACCTCATTACTGCCCAGCGCCTCGTGCGGACTCTCTGCGAGGAGCATGAGGAGTACACGCTCTCCTCGGCCGAGATCCGGAGCCTCTCGGCCGAGGTAGACCTCGATCGGATCGTTGAACTCTTGAAGCGTGAAAAGATTGTGCCGGCTAACGCTTCGCTCGAGAAGATCACCTGGGCGCGGCCGAAGAAGAGCGAAATCTGCCCCGACGGCTACAAAGGCCGCATCGGCATCCACGAGGTCCTGGAGGTGTCAGAGGCGATCAAGGAGCTCATCGTCAAGAACGCCACCTCCGACGAGATCGAGAAGCAGGCCCGCAAGGAGGGCATGGCCGCCATGCTCGAGGACGGCTTCCTGAAGGCCGCCCAGAAAATAACCTCCATCGAGGAGGTGCTTAGGGTTACCAGTGAATGAAAAATTCAAAATTCAAAGTTCAAAATTCATGTAGCCGCCTGTGGCGGCGACCAAAATTTTGCATTTTGAAGTTTGCGTTTTGAATTTATGTTGTACTCCTACCGCGCCGTTGATAAGAGCGGAAAATCGGTGAGCGGGGAGCGCGAGGCCGCATCCGAGCGCGAGCTTGCCGACGCGCTTAGACGGAGCGATCTTCTCCTTCTGGAGGCGCAATCCCCCGAGACCGCAAAGCTCTCCCGCCGCTTTCGATGGAACATCCCCAACCCCTTCCGCCGCGTTACCCTTGTTGAGCGCATGGTCTTTGCCCGGAACCTGGCGGTCATGATCGGGGCCGGCTTGGCGCTTACCCGGGCCCTTGAGGCCCTTGAGCAGCAGACCGTCAACCCGCGCTTGCGCGATACATTAATCTCTGTCCGCCAGGCGGTGACCGCGGGGAAATCCTTCGCCGACGGGCTCCGCGTTCACGAGGGTGTATTCGGCGTGCTCTTTATCAACATGGTGGAGTCCGGGGAGATTTCGGGGAACCTCGAGCGCGTGCTCAAAATACTGGCCCGGCAAATGCAGCGCGACCATGAGCTGCGCTCCAAGGTCCGCGGTGCGCTGATCTACCCGGCGATCATTGTCGCCACCCTCGTGGCCATCGGTATGCTCATGATGGTCTACGTCGTGCCAACGCTGACCCAGACCTTCGCCGAGCTTGAGATTGACTTGCCGATCACCACCAAGATCATCATTTCCGGATCAAACATCCTCCTGACTTACTACCTCTATCTCCTCGCGCTCGCTGTAGCCGCAGTGCTTGGCGCTGCCCGTCTCGTCCGCACCGCCGCGGGCAAGCGCGTCCTCGACACGATGGTGCTCCGAACGCCGGTGCTCGGCCCGCTCATCCAAAAGTTGAACGCCGCGCGCTTTGCCCGCACCCTCTCCTCGCTCATCTCATCGGGCATTCAGATCACCCGGGCGCTCGAAGTAACCGCGGCCGTCCTCTCAAACGTGCACTTCCGCGCCACGCTCCAGGCCGCGGCCGCAGGCATCCAGCGCGGGGAGCCCCTCCATGAGCTCCTGGCCAGCCGCCCCGATCTATTCCCGCCGCTCGTCACCCAGATGGTCGAGGTCGGGGAGGAGACCGGAACCATTTCCCGGATGCTCTTGCGACTGGCCATTTTCTACGAGGAGGAGGTCACGACGGTGACCAAGAACCTCTCCTCGATCATTGAGCCCGTGCTGATGATTGTGATCGGCGCCGTGGTCGGGTTTTTCGCCGTGGCCATGATCCAGCCGATTTACAGCGGACTGGGCAACCTCTAGCGCATGAAGCACGAAGCACGAAGCACGAAGCACAAAAAAAATTCGAAACTCGAAATTTCAAATTCGAAACACGTTTTGGATTTTGGTCTTGGGATTTGGGATTTGTTTCGGGTTTCGGGTTTCGGGTTTCGGATTTCTACGCCTAAGCGGGGTGTGACCCTCCTCGAGACCCTCGTGGCCATGGCCGTGCTCGTGGCGGTGAGCTTGGCGATCATGGGCGGCCTAGCCTCATTTCGTGAGGCCGCGGCCCTGAACCAGGCGGTGGACGAAGCGCTCGGACTCCTCCGTGAGGCGCGTGCCAAGACCTTGGGCTCGGAGGGCGCGATTGGCTACGGGGTGCATTTTTCCCCCGGGAGCGTCACCCTCTTCCCCGGCGGGACCTATACGGCCGACAACCCCTTAAACGTCATCGTGATGCTGCCAAAGGCGGTGATGGTTTCGGACATTGCGCTCAGCACCACGACGGGCAGTGTTGTCTTCGAGCGTCTTTCCGGCCAGAGCCCCGCCGCTGGCACGGTGAGCTTCACGGCCATCCGTTCGGGGCGGATCAAGACCATTCAAATTCTCTCATCAGGAATTTTCCTCACGCCATGAACCGTTCCGCCCATCGCCCGCCTGCCCTCCCGCGACACGGATTCGGCCTCATTGAGACGGTCGTCGGAGCGGCCATCTTGACCGCCGTGCTCCTGGGCCTGGCCCAGGTTGGCCAGCTCACCTCCCGGCTGGTCAGTGCTTCAAATTTGCGGCTCCGAGCGGCGTTCCTGGCCGAGGAGGGAATCGAGGCGGTGCGAATTCTGCGCGACAGCGGCTGGTCCGCAAACATCGGCCCCAAGACCCCCTGCACCGATTACTACCTCTCGTCTTCGGGCGGCTCCTGGCAGATTTCCACCAACCCCGCGCCGCTTGTGGACGGCATCTTTGACCGGCGGGTGCGGTTTGAAGCCGTGAGCCGTGATGCCGCCGACGACATCACGGGTACCGGTTGCGCCGAGGCGGGGACCGATCCGGGCAGCCGCAAGGTTACGGTGAGTGTCCTATGGCCCGGCCGCGGCCAAGCCATCCCGCCGTTGAGCACGGGTCTCGTTGGCTACTGGGACTTTGACGTGAACGCCGGCGGCGCCACGGCCTACGATCTCTCGGGTAATGGGAACCACGGCACGCTCACCAACATGGACCCGGCAACGGATTGGGTGGAAGGGAAGATCGGGACGGCGCTGGAGTTTGATGGGAGTAATGATTATGTGGCTCTGCAGAATCTGGCGAGCATAGGGCTGACCGGCAGCATGACTATATCGGCATGGGTGAAGCCCAATTCTCTGACTGCGGACGATAACGCTATCATCTCCAAACGCGTTGCCTCCAGTGATAGGGGGTGGACATTAAAACACACAACCGGCAACAGATTTCAAATTGAAATTGCTAATAGCAGTACCGTTACGGGTTCTCGCGCAAGTGCAAATACTTTTGGGCTAGGACAATTTTATCACGTGGTGGGGGTATATGACGCACCTGCAGGAACGCTCGATATATATGTCAACGGTGTGCGTAATAATGGGACCCAGTCCAATTGCAACCCATGCCCATCTTCTCAATATAATTCGACGGGCGCTCCTAGTATTGGACGGCAGCCGGCTAACAATAGTTATTTCGACGGCCTCATTGACGAGGTCCGCATTTACAACCGCGCGCTCTCGGCGGACGAGATCCGCGCGCTCTACCTCCTCACCACCCGCCTGACGATCTCCACCTACTTCACCAACCTCTTCAATAACTGAGCCGGAATGCGAAGTTCAAAAATAAAAATTCAAAATGGCGCGCCGCGCCATGCCGGACGAAATAAAGGATCTCGTCGAGGTCCTTCGGGTTGCGCCCTCAGGATGACAACTCCGTTATCGTGTTGCATTGTACCTCGTATACATGCGCGCACGCGGCGAGGATTTTCCCTCATTGAGGTCGTGGTCTACGTGGCCATCTTCGCCGTTCTCTCGGCGCTCACGGTGAATATCCTCCTCTCATTCTCCCAGGAGCTGGCGGCCATCCGGGTGACCCGAGCTTTAAATGCCAACGCCGTGGTGGCCATGGAGCGCATAATCCGGGAGATCCGGCAGGCCAAAGACATTGTGGAGAGCGAGAGCACCTTGGGTTCGAGTCCGGGCGCGCTGACCCTCGACACCTACGTCCAACCCGGCGGCGAGGCCGCGATCAAGCGGAAGTTCTCGGCAGCGGGCGGTTCGCTCGCCCTGCAGGAGGGCTCAAGCCCATCCATGCCCCTCACCGCCGGCGTCACGGTTACGAATCTAACCTTCTGGAGCACGGTTCAGCCTAACGTCTACTACGTCCGGGTTTCGGGCAGCGACACAAATGACGGGGCAACGCCTGATACCGCCTTCCGGACGATCACCAAGGCGGCCTCGGTGGTAGCACCGGGCGTCACGGTCTACGTCGGCGCCGGGACGTACGCCGAGAGCAATATCAACCCGGTTGTTTCGGGCACGGCCGCGAGTCCCGTATCCTTCATCGCCGATGTGGACGGCGCCAAGACCGGAGACCCCGGGGCAGTGGTCATCAACGGCGGAGGCGTCAATCAACCCGTCGTGGGGATAAACGGCCGCTCCTACATCGTCGTTGACGGATTCACCGTAACCAATGCCGGCATCCAGGGAGTGATCGTGAAATCCGGTTCCAATAATGTCACCATCCGGAACATCATCAGCCATTCGAACGATGGCGACGGCTTTGCGGTGAACAACGCCAGCGACGTCACCTTCGCGAACATCCTTTCTTACAACAACCCCGGCGACGGCATTGAGCTCGATAAGGGTAGTCGTATCACCATCCGGGATGGCACCTTCTACGGCAATAACGACCGCGGCATCCGCATCGAGGACAGCTCGAGCAACGTCACGCTCCGCGACAATATCATTAACTCCAACCCCAACGGCGGCATCAAGCTCGCCGCGAATTCGACGGGCGGTTACTCCGGGGACTATAACCTCAACACCGACGGCTACCAAATTTCAGCCTCGCCCGGGCCGCATGACATCAACGCCGACCCGAAATTTGTGGATCCAAACGGCGCCGACAATACCCTCGGCGGATCGGGCTGGGCCGATGATCAGTTCCAGCTCTCCCAGATCGCGAGCGGCCAGGGCTCCAATTCTCCCGCCCTAGACGCGGGGTCCCAAAGCGCCTCGGCCGCGGGCCTGGCCAATCGCACCACGCGCACCGACCAGGCGGCCGATAGCGGCGCTGTGGACATGGGCTTTCACTACCGCATCCCCCAGCCCGGCGCGGCCGGCGGCCAGTTGCCTGCCAGCCAGGCCATCCGCGTCGAGCTCACCCTCTCGGCCGGAAGCGGCAAGTATGTGAAGCAGCAGACCTTCTACGGCACGGCGGTGCTGCGGGGAAGCTACTAATGCGATGCCAATCTATAAATGAAATGCCAACCCGCCTGCCTGCGCCAATTGACGGGCTTCAGCTTCTCCTCACCTTTGCATCCGCAAAACATGGCTAGAAGATTCCAAACTGGGCGGCAATTGGCGGGCAGGTCTACAAATATGCGAATACTTTTAGGGCGGATTCGCAATTCGCCAGATTGGCATAAAATTCGCATATTGGCATCACATGGGGGGCAGGCCGTGATCACCACCCTGGTCTTCTTTCTCTTCATAAGCGTCGCGCTCCTGGCCTCGTTCGCCTCGATCGGGCTCCGGGAAACAAAGGCGAGCCGCGTGGACATGCGCGCCAAGCAGTCGTGGTTCCTGGCCGAAGCCGGCCTAGAGGATGCGCTCTACCGCGTTCTCACCGAGAAGAATCTGGATAGCCAGGAGACCATTTCCCTTGATGGGTTCGCGGTAACGACGACCATCACCGATGCCAACGGGACAAAGGACATCCGCGCCGCGGGCAATGTCTCCTCGGCCATCCGCCTGGTGCGCTCAGTAGTCCGCCTGGGCAAGACATCGTCATCCTTCTCCTACGGCATCCAGCTCGGCAACGGCGGCCTGGACATGGGCCAGAATTCCGCGGTGAACGGCAGCGTGTTCTCCAACGGCTCCGTCACCGGTGCCAACGGCGCCCAGATTACCGGCAACGCCGAGCTGGCCGGATCGTCGACCATTACCGGAGTCAGCGTCGGCGGCACGACCCAGACCGGCCTGGCGCCGCGTTCCCTCCCGATCAGCGACGCGGTCATCAGCCAATGGAAGGATGACGCGGCTTCGCTCGGCACGATTTCCAGCGGCACCTGTAGCCAGGATTGGTCGCCGCCCACCACCCCCTACACCCTGCCGGGCGGGGTCCTGGCGCAGACCCTCGTGCTCAATAACAATCAGACCCTCATCCTCGAGGGAACGGTGTGGGTCAAATGCAACGCGGACATTTCAAATGGGAGTACGATCCGGCTCTCCCCGGCCTACGGCTCGCGTTCCGGCCTGCTCATCGCCGATGGCTGGATCCACCTCCAGAATAACGGCCAGTTCTCCGGATCGGGCACGGCCGGCAGTTACCTCATGCTCCTCTCTACCGCCTCGGGCGGCGGGCACCACGGCTCGGCCATTGACCTCCACAATAACGCCGCCGGCGCCATCTTCTACGCCGGGAGCGGCCTCATCCACCTGCATCAGAACGTCGCGGCCACGGCCCTCTCGGCGGATCGGGTCGAGCTTGAAAATAACGCTTCGATCACCTACGAGAGCGCGCTTTCGACCCTGACTTTTGCCATGAAAGCCAGCGGGGGCGGCGACATCCGGCGCTGGGAGGAAATCCCCTAACGGTGAAATCCGAAGCACGAAGCACGAAAGGCGGAACAAATCCCAACGCCCCAAATCAAAAGTTCCAAACACGTTCCGGATTTGTAATTTCAAATTTGTTTCGGATTTCGAAATTCGGATTTCGAATTTTTCGTTCGGAAGCTTCCTCTCTCGGCGATGAGAAGTTATACTGGAACTGGCCATGTTTAAGTTCCTGACGCATCGGGTTTTGGAGCCGCCGGCCTTCGGCCTCGATATCTCCGATCTCACCGTCAAGGTGGGCTGTCTGGAGCGGCGGGGCAATACCATCCGCGTAAACTACTTCGGAGAATTTCCCATCCCCGAGGGCCTGATCGTGGGCGGCGAGATCCAAAAGGAGCCGGAGCTCACGGCCCTGATCCGCGCGTGGTTCCGCGGCCCCGAGGCCCGGCCAGTGCGCATCCGCACCTGTATCGCCTCGCTCCCCGAGGAGAAGAGCTTCGTCAGGATCCTGGAGCTGCCCAACGTCAAAGCCGAGGATGTCGGCCACGCCGTGCGCTGGGAAGTCGAGGGGGTCGTGCCGCTCCCGGCCGAGGAGATTTTCTACGACTATGAGCTCGTGGCCGGCCCGGCCCCGGCGGCTGGCCACCGCGACGTCCTGATCACGGCCTTCCCGAAGAAAATCATCGAGAGCTACCACCGGATCCTCACCGGGGCCGGGCTCTTGCCGCTGGCGCTGGAGCTTGAATCACAGGCCATCAGCCGGGCTATCGTCACCGACGCGCTCGCGGCGCGATCGCTCATCCTCGTAGACATGGGCGCCGTGCGGACTTCCTTCATCATTTTTGCCGGCGGCTCGCTCGTGTTCACCAAGAGCGTTGGCATCGGCGGCCGTGATTTTGAGCGGGCCATTGCCGAAGGACTCGGCGTTCCGATTGCAGAGGCGCGCCAGATCAAAATTGAGGCCGGCATCACCCGCACCTACCGCGGCGGCCGGGTGTGGCGGGCGCTGGAGCCGCTTCTGGCCCGTATGGTCTCGGAGCTGAAGGATGTGCTGGCATTCTTTCGCGACCACCCCCGCCGGTTGCATGCCGAGCTCGCGGACATCAGCGCCGTGTACCTGTGCGGCGGAGATGCCAACCTCATTGGTTTGGAAAAGTATCTGGCTACGGCCGTGAAAAAGCCGACCGTGCTCGCCGAACCTTTCGCGCGCCTGGCCCTGCCGTCCGGCGCGGTTCCGCCCATCCCCCGCAACGACGCGATGAAGTATACGACCACCATTGGCTTGGCCCTCCGAGGCATCGGCTTTTGATGTGATGCTAATTGTGCGAATTTAATGCCAATCTACCAATCGCTAATGCGGTATTCGCAATTCGTTGATTGGCATAAGATTTGTAGATTGGCATCATAGTGCGCGAAGCGCGATATGCTCAACCTCAACCTCCTCCCCCCGGCTGAAAAACTCGCCGTGGCCTACGAACTGCGTACCCGGGCGGTGCTGGCCGTGGGCGCGGCGGTCGCCGCCGTGTTCGTTGTTGCGCTCGTGCTCCTCCTGCCGACGTTCTTCTTCCTGTCGTTCCAGAAGGCCGACGTGCTGCGCCTGCTCGAGCTCGACATGGAGGTTCGGGCTCGGGCTGGCATCACCGCGCAGATTCTCCGCATCCAGCAAGCCAACCGTATGGCGCAGACGGTCGTGCAGCACGAGGCCAATCGGCCGAAATTCTCCCCGCTCTTCGCCTCTGTCCTCCGCGCCGTGCCCTCGGGGGTGCGGGTCGATGCCCTGGAGTACCGCGCCAAGGCGCGCGGGCTCGACATCGTCGGCTTTGCGCCGAGCCGCGAACATCTGCTGTCGTTTCTCAGGAACCTTGAGGCCAATCCGCGCCTGGGACGGGTCTCTTCCCCGGTGGCTAACCTCGTCCGCGGCACGGACATAAGTTTTTCCATCGCCGCGGAGCTCAAATGAATCTACTCCATCTCCCGCCGGGTAAGAAACGATTCTGGACGGCTGCGGCGTTGGCGGCCACGGCGGTCGCCGGCATGGTTGCGCTCGAGGTTTCCGGCCTGGCCATTGTGCGCCGCGATGCCCGGGTCCTCGCCGGAGCGCGCCGGGAGCTGGCCCTACGCGAGGAGCAGCAGCGGGACCTGATCGCCGCCGGCCGGATTTTAAACCGCCTCGAGCCGGAGCGCTCCCTCCTCGCCGCGAGCTTTGCCGACCCGGACGAGCCGCTGGCGTTCATCGAGACGATCGAGCGCCTCGCGCGGCGCTTCGGCGGCCGGGTCGAACTCCGGCTCACTGGCGAGGAGAACCGCGCCGATGCCTACGACATCGTACTCGATGGTCCGTTCCCGGGGGCGCTCGCGTTCCTGGAGCATCTCGAATCCTTGCCCTACCTGGTGGAACTCGGCGAGGCGGACCTTCGCCGGGGCGAGGGCGCGGGGCGGGGAGCAACCGTTCGGCTGACCATCGGTTTGCGACTCGTTTCTGCCCCGAGCTCGCGCTGAGTCCTCCGCCGTTCCCGGCCATAGCCCAATGGCAATGCACTTCTTCCCCCCCGCATGGAAAGCAATCTGGAAGCGCCCGGCGCTCTCGCTCGGCCGGGTGCTTAAAATTTCCTGGTGGGTGATCCTCGGGCTCTTCGTGCTGCTCCTCTTCCTCGACGGCCTCATCTTTTATCAATTCGGCCTCGGCTACGGCATCGAGCCCCTGCCGGGAGAAGTTGATGAATCCGCCTCGTTCCGGGTGCGCGAATATGCCGTGCGTGAGGCCGCATCCAAGATTGAGGAGCGGCTTGATCGGTTTAATGCCACGAGCAGCGTTCCGGCGGATATACCGAATCCCTTCCGGTAGGCAACCCGGGGACCGCGCAAACCCCGCTTCAAAAATGGCCTAGGCGCGGCCTGCACGCATTTGGCGGCGATCGCCGCCAAATGCGTGGCCAGCCCAACGCGCGGACAAGCGGACAACGAGCAAACTCTTCATACCTGCATCTCGCGGCCGTCGGTATGGGTTCGGCCGCCCTGCCACTGGCCGCGGTAGGGCGAGCCGCCGCCCTGTACCTCAAGAAACATGAGGTTGACGTAGCGGGCTCCAAGTTCAATCTCAAATGGCAGGCCGCCGGCATTGAAGAGTGCCGGATGGAGTGTCCCCGAGTATCCAGGATCCGCAACCGAGACGCGCATGATGATGCCGGACCGATGGAGGGTTGTCCTCGGCTTTGCAATACCAAGGAGATTGAGCGGCACGTTCAGGCGTTCAACGGTTTCGGTGAGGAAATATTCTCCGGGTTTGATGATAAAGGATTCACGCTTCGCTGGATAGTACTCGGCGACAAGATTTGCGTTCGGCGTCTCTCGTTCATCAATGCCCAAGAACCCCTTGCCCGCGAGGCGGAAGAGTTTACCCAGTCGCAAATCAAACCCCGCGCCTTCGGGATTGGTGAGTTCGCGTTCCGCCAACCCTTCGATGAGATTTTCCTCCCGCACGCGGCGGAGGAGTTCGGTAACGCCGAGGATCATAGTCATTTGATTATAGAGATTGGCCGGGTAAAAGAAAACGCCCCGCGGGATTTTAGTCCCGGGGGCG
>CAYJUW010000021.1:0-14388 GCA_964373495.1 uncultured Candidatus Saccharibacteria bacterium
GCTCCGCGCGTCCACGAAAAAAATCGGTGTTGTTGCAGAAAGTCAGATTCTGGTGGGCTCAGTAGGAATCGAACCTACGACCTCGTCGATGTCAACGACGCGTTCTGCCACTGAACTATGAGCCCACAGCTACCACCTTTTGACAAAAAAGTTGTGCGAGGAATAGTAACCTTCGCTGAATGGCTACGTTACCACAACGGATGAGGCACACCCCTTTATAATGTGGGTACGTTTTCGATCCGCGTGTTCGCTGGTCCTTATTTATCTGTCGAATAGAACTTTTTGGCAGATGGAGAGTCCTCATCCAGTACCTCTTCATTTCCTCCCTGTTCTGGTCGGCTCGCAACGCCAAGTCGTACCTAATCTGCTTTGTATCAAGATAGTAGATTTTTTTCAATGCAGCTAAAAAGAATTGCAGTATGAGCGGGTCAGAACTCCCCAAAGCCGTTTCTTGGGTCTTTTTCGATCCTTCGCCAAGATAGAGAATCGCGAGCGCCAGCTCCAGAATATGAGGATCCGCTGTATCAATGCGATTGAGAGCTGCCGATGCCTCATGCCTAGCAAGCTCAATCCGTTTCGCCTTTTCTGCGTTATGCCAAAGCACCGCCTTCTTCCGCGCTTTCACGAGCGCAAGTTCCCAATCCTGTCGTAGCTTCAGCGTTAGGTGGGGTAACAGTTTGACATCCCTAAACCAATAGCTCAATGTTGAGCGGGGAATTCCGAGGCGTGCCTCAATTTTTCTAACTGAAATGCCGCGTTGTCGGAGTTTAACGGCAATCGCCTTAGACTTGTACCACTTTGATTGCATGTATAAATCATACTATCTATGGTTCCAGTCTTCAATCCGAGTTATGAACATTAGCTGTCCTTTGCTATCTCTGCCTAGAAGATCCGATCTATATCTTCACGTGCCACAGCGCAATAATGGCGGCGATGAAAAACAAGATTTCGGCAAGGAAGAACGGGTGCAGTCGGAGGTAGATGTTGCGGAACCAGTTCGGGTCGCCGTACTCATCAATGAGTTCGTCCATCCGATCCCGCTCCCACACGTAGAGCAACCGCCGCGGATGTTCCCGGTGGTAGATCGGCGCGTACTTGTACATGAAGCTGTAGTTCGCGTTGGTGAACGGCCAGAGCCAGGGGATGCCCCAGCCGATGCCGATGGAATCGTGGAGGAAGTGGCCGGTAGAGGTAAGGAGGAAGAGGACCGACCACTCGGCGCCGAAGGGTAGCGCGGCGAGCGCGCCGACCGGAAGGTAGATCAGTGGGTAGTGGATGAGCTCGCGGTGCTTGGAGACGGCTTTGAAGTCATTGCCGTTCCGGAGGAACGTATACACGCCGTCAATATCCGGGAAGTTTGCCAAGACAATGCCCGCCCCGAGGAGGAGCGGCGAGAGTTCCACGCCGAAGAGTTTGCTGACGACGATTGCGGAGAAAATTCCAATGCCGATGTCGAGGGGCATGTCGTTCTATAGCGCTGCTGCTGGGTTATCGCCTAACACCTGATCGATTTTTGCCGCAAGAATGAAGTCGTTTTCAGTGAGACCGCCGGCAATGTGCGTCCAGAGCCGGAGCGTTACCTCCGCATACGAGATGGCGATGTCCGGGTGGTGGCCTTCGGTTTCGGCAAGTTCGGCCACGCGGTTCACGAAGGCCATGGCCTCGCGAAAATCCTTGAACCGGAGCTCCCGTTTGATTTTCTTATCGCTTTCCGTGATCACCCACCCCGGCACCTCGGGGAGGTAGGGCTGGATTTGGTCGTGCGAGAGCGGCGGCATCCCGCCCTCGCACGGCACACAGCGTTTCTCGGTGAGTCGCATAGCACTTACACTAATTTCCCGGAACGCCAGTTATCAATCACGCGCTTCGAATGCGGGAAGATGGGCTCGGGCAAGTCACTGATGCCGTACCATTTCCAGTTCCCGGAGTTTTCCGCCTCCGCATCGTAGGGCTCGCCGGACCTCCATTCCGCGAGGATGCCAATGGAAACGTGGTGTTTGGCGTAGGCGATGTCGTTCGACACCGATACCACCCCCCTTATCTCGATGTCGTTCAAGCCGGTTTCCTCGGCGACTTCGCGGATTGCCGCCTCGGCGAACGTTTCGCCGAATTCTAGGTGCCCACCGGGAATTGTGAACGTTCCCGCGCCATGCCCCGACCGGCGCTCGCCGAGGAGGATCTGGTTCTCCCGTACGATGATCACGCCGATCCCAACCTTCGGCCGCTCTTCTGTTTCTGAGTGGTTGGACGACATGGTGCCAATTGCAATCAGGAACCTATTTTGGTGAATGCGGGCTTGCGCTATCTTCCGAGATAGCCGCGCAGGGCTTCTTGAGCGCGGTTGATTCTTATTCTGGCTCGCCGAAGAACATCTCCGTACTTTTGTAATCTCTCCGGCGTCAGTTTCTCTTCGGTTTCCCGCTTCGAGGCGATGAGAATCTGCCGGAGGATTGCTTCGGCGTCGTTCGGCCGCGCGCTTGCGATTTCCGCTCGCAGCCGTTCACCGTTGGCGAGCACGCGCCCCAGCCGCTGCAGCGATTCCATATCTTCGCGCACGCCACCGGTTTTCCCGGCTTGATGCTCTACGGTTTGGAGGGCTGCTTCGATATGGAGGGCAAGCGTTTTATCCTGCGCTGCCCGCACCAGCTCAGGCGTCGGTTCCTGATCCGATGGCGGGCGTTCCATCAGGAACGGCTGTAGGTAAGGTCGCTCCCGCGGCGAGAGCGTACAGTACGGCTCCCAGCGCCGGGCGGCGCGCTCGCGGTCTATCTCTACGAGTTCGCTGGAGAGTCGCTCAACACGGCGCATTTCATTCTGGAGCCCTTCGTGAGCGTCGGGAGTCCGCAGCGCGTCATGCTGTTCCGGTGGCGGCGGCACGTCGGGGGAGGGTGTAGGTTGCGGCGGTCCTTCCATGGACGTGGGTAGTAAGCAGTAAGTGGATTGCTGTCCCCGCGGCCCGTATCGGGACATACCTCGAACCTGGGATCAGCTGTTAAGCGGACTTTGGAAGTGGTGCGAGGCGAATCCCGATGGGTTGACCCCAGTTCAGGATACCAATCCTCTGCCACGCCGCAAGGCATCCGAATCTACCGCCTGAGGCCGGCGGCCTATTGACACGAATGTTGCCACCTTGCTACAAATCAGATACGTCTAGTTCCTTCAATTTCGCCTTCTATCCACGCGTTTCAGCCTTTCCAGCTCTTACCCTCTTAACAGGGAAGCCCTGTGGCCATTGGTCGATAAGGGATGGTGGTCATCCCCCGCCAGTGGTCAGAGCCCTTTCCCGTTGGGAGGACTGGAGATGGCACCACCGGATCCCGTGCAGTACATCGCGCTGCGTCGGGCGCAGCGAAAGAGAGATTGCCGTAAAGAAGCGCTGCTGCGTCTCGGCCCATGGATGCTGGCAGCCATCCTCGCCTTCCCCCTCGGACACCTGCTGTTGCCCGAGAGCACCTTTGCGGTCAGGTTCTTCCTTGGGCTGATCTTCGGGATCATAATTAGTCACACCTTACTCGGCTTGATCATTGCGGTCAGGGGCATTGTGAGGCATTGAGACACTCCGCAGAGTGTCTCTTTTCAAAGGAGGGGCTGAGATGGCAGCAAAAAACGATTCAGATCGAAGAGACAGCCTTAAAGCAGAATTACAAGTCACCATGCAGCAGGACCAAATGACCGTGAATCTGAGGTTCGTGGTTCTTGGCGCGTTCCTTCTGGTCAATGGCGCACTCCTATCCGCGGTGGGGTACCTCCTGGTGAATCCGGTTCCGTTCAACGAGCAGATTGGTTTGCTCGCGCTCGCTGTTCTCACGGGGTTAGCAAACACGGGGTTCTGGTTACTCGAGGAGCGAACCATCAGGGCACATGCCGTGTGTATGCGCCGCGGGCGCAGAATAATGCGCAGTTTAGGAATCCAGCGCGGGATTTACTGGCTACACGGGGTACCGCCCCACGGCAGACCACAAAGGGGATGGGGACGGGGGCGGTGGCCTGGTCATGGTCGGGTTCTGGAGACGGCGTACGCGATGGGGGCGGCGCTCGGTCTTGCCTGGATGGCGCTGGCCTATGCCTATACCCCAGCAGCCAAGGAAAAAGGCACCGTGACGAGAGAAGATGTGCGCCTGATGCGTGAAGAGCTCCAGAGCCTCAAGGATCAAATCCAGGCCCTTGGCGGGAGAATAGAACAGCTCCAAAAATTGCCGAGCTCTCAGCCTCGCGTTCCAGCCCGGCGCGGCGCTCACTGGCGAAGTCAAACGGCGCCCGGCGCCGGTTCGCGGGAGGAGGGGACTCGAACCAAAACGCTAAGGATTGATGCGAAGTTCGAATCCTCTCCAGAAATACCTCGAACCTCGAAAGCGCTCCGTTTCAACGGAAAAGCCGCTCGGTGAGCGGCGTCTTCCGGTTCGAGAGAATTACCTTACATACGGCGGCCCCACGGGGAGTCGAACCCCGGTTTTGTCCTTGAAAGAGACACGTCCTGACCGTTAGACGATGGGGCCAGCGCGAGGGTTGGCGCTGACACTATAGCAGGATCATTGAAAAATCTCAATAAAACCGATACGATAGCCGAGTTATGCGCATCCTCGGCATTGAAACCCCGCACCAGAACCTTGTTCGGTCCGGGGCGGGATTCGGCAGGACAACTTCCAGCGTGATAAGCGGAGACGCAAATTAAACCATGGTTATTTTGGGGGTAGAGACAAGCTGCGATGAGACGGCCATCGCGCTCATTGATGTCGTTGGCTCCAAAGCAAAGCCGCGCGTTCTGGTTTTGTCGAATATCGTTGCGTCACAGGTAAAACTCCATGCCAAATTTGGCGGGGTGGTGCCGCATTTGGCCAAGCGAGAGCATCAGCGTAATTTGGTGCCGGTGCTCATTCAAGCACTGCGTGAATCAGGAATCATGAAGCATGAATCAAGGAAACGAAAAACCACACCCCATGATTCCAGATTCCAGATTCTAGATTCTATTCTCGAGCGGGAGCCGGAACTTTTCGAACAAATGCAGAAGCGCGTGTTGTCGATGAAGCCGCCGGCGATTGACGCCATTGCTGTGACCGTGGGGCCGGGGTTGGCCCCGGCGCTGTGGGTGGGAGTGAATTTTGCCAGGGCGCTCGGCTATCTCTGGAAGAAGCCGATTATTCCGGTGAATCATCTGGAAGGACATATCCTCACCAATTTGCTTCCGCAAATTGGTATAAATCCGAAATCCGAAGCACGAAATCCGAAATCACCGCACCACCCCGAACGGAGTGAGGTTAGAGTGCGCGATCCCGCACTTCCGCGAACCAACGTTTGTGTTTCGCCGAGGTATCGGTTCGGGAGGCGCGGGATCCTCGCCAACTTCTCGCCCCCTTTGGTCGCGGAAGTTGCGGGACAAATTCCAAATCCAAAATCCCAAATTCAAAACACATTCGAATTTCGAATTTCGAATTTCGAGTTTCCAGCAATCGCCTTGCTGGTGAGCGGCGGCCACACCGAACTCGTGTTGATGCGGGGATACGGGAGATACCAGGTCATCGGCGAGACGCTTGACGACGCCGCCGGCGAGGCCTTTGACAAAGTGGCCAAGATGCTCGAGCTTGGATTCCCCGGTGGCCCGATCATCTCCATGCTTGCCGAGCGCGGTAACCCTCGCGTCTTCAATTTCCCTCGGCCGGTGCTCCATTCAAAGGATTTCAACTTCAGTTTTTCCGGTCTCAAGACCGCAGTATTATATACGCTCCGCGGCCTCGAGCGCGTAGGCGAGCGTACGAAGCGCGATATTGCCGCGAGCTTTGAGCAGGCGGTGGCCGATGTGCTCGTGGCCAAAACCATCCGTGCGGCACGGCAGCATCGCGTCAAGACCGTGATGATCGGCGGCGGCGTGGCGGCCAACACTCGCCTCCGCACCCAACTCGGCGCAGCGCTCCAGCGCTTGTTTCCCAGTGCCCGGTACCTAGTGCCCAGCCCCTCACTCACCGGCGACAACGCGCTCATGGTCGCGCTTGCCGGGTGGTTCAACCGAGGGAGGAAACGGTCGCGGAGGAATCTGTCCGCGGAAGCGAATCTCCGGTTAGATACGAAGACCCCGCACTAAAGTTCGGGGTATGGCCGTGGTAGGCGGAAATACCTCACGGAATTCGCCTTCGGCTTTTGCTGCCAAACGATAGAGTCCTGCTGGAACTTAGTGCGGGGTTCTATTGTTTGCACCTCCTCGGACTTCGCCTTGCGGCTTGTCCTCAAAGGCCAACAATGAAAAACGGCCTGGCATTCTATCCAGGCCGATGCAAACCTCCGGCTTGGTTCCTGGTCGCAATCTACTGATTCGTCCAGTGCGGCGCCGGCAAGCCCTTCTTATCAGGGCAGTCCGGATTGGGGCAAGCGAGCGTGCGGGCGAGGTAGTACCCCTTTTTGGTGACAAGCCGCGATCCGCACGCGTGGCACGTAAGCGGTGCAGCTGTTCGCTTTTCCCCCTGTCCACTCATGATGCGCCCCTTTCTCTTTTTTTGTTTTGGTGCTGTGGCTTGAAAACGGAAACCGACCGTTTCCGGCCGGCTGATGGCACCTGAGGGTGAGCTATCTAAAATCACGCGCCGTCAGCCGACCGCGGTCGGAAGAAAAAAGCGAGAGAGTACCGTGGGGTCGCTACCGGAAGCATGCCCGGCTACTCTAGCGCGGCTGCATATTGCCGTCAACAACGATTTCCACAATTAAAAAAAATCCCGCCGTACGCTGGTACGGCGGGCGGTTGCTACACCCGGACAGTCGCGATATGGGTGAGTCGCTCGGAAACATTTGTGCCGAGTACTGCGGCGGTAGCTCGTGCACGGGCAAGCACAGCCCGGAACTCGCGCTCGTCGCGGATGCGCGGCAGTATCTCGAGGTAGCGTTCGAGGAGCTCGGGGGTGGCGCGGCGTTGGATCTCCCGGATACCCATGGTCCCCTCACTCGGAAACGACAGAAATCTTTTTCTGCTCTATTATTTCCCAGAACTGGTCGAACGGCAGCGAGTGCCACTGGAGGTCTTTGGCCGCCCCCCGGAGAATGTCTTTACTCTCGGGGGGGAACTGGTGCATGCCGTCGCCATTTTTGAGGAATTTGCGGAGCCGTATGAGGTCCTCTTTCGTGTCTGGGTGGATGCCACCCATTCGCGTGACGATTTCCCCGTGATGGACGACGACCACCAGACTGCGTCCGGTTTGCTTCATCTCGCGCCTCCTCTCGGCTGTGCTGTTGACACCGCATGTTCACCATAGACGGTGAGCCCCCACCATTTGAGTCCCCCAGACAGGCGATACCACCTCCGTGCCATAGCCCCTCCTTTCCGTCAGTCAGTGGCGATGGGTTCAGGTTCGCGCGGCGGGAGCGAGAGCTCGACCCGCGCCTGCTCGAGTACCTCGAGCGGCACGACACTTCTCCCGTGCGTGTCGCCGTTCTCCTGGATCAGTATGGTGCCGGGCCGCCCGGCGTAGGGGCTCCCCCGGGCCTCCTCGATGGTCAGGCAGGCTGCCATGCGGGTCCCGTAGGGGGCGCCGTTGGTGAACGGCAGGAACAGTGCGAATGACATAACCCTCACCTCCTCCCGTGCGGTGGTCTTGGATATTGGGGATGAAAAGAACTTGGTTGGGCTCCCCGGGACTTGAACCCGTCTCCGGGATCTCCGGAGCCGCCCCCGATAGGCAAGAATGTGCTGCCTGTCGCGGCCTGGGAACCCATAGAATGATACAACCCTCCGCCGGAGGCCGGGGAGGGTTGGGATTCGCCGATGGGTGAATGTGTCTGGTTATGCCGCCGGCTGTATCTCCAACCTCTTCCCACCTCGCGTGGCGAGAATCGTGTTGACGCAAAGCGAAATGCCAAGGACAAGGAGTCCGAGGCCTCCCGCCAGCGCCGACATGGTGAGAATTGAGGAGATTTGGCAGGGCGACATATGCCGAGCGGAGCATAGCGCGGGGATATGTGGGAGTCAAGCCGCTATCCACAGGGACGCAAAAAAAGCGCATGGGGTTTGTCCCATGCGGCCGGCGGGGGTCGTTTCCTAGAGCAAATCTAGTGCATTCCGAAGTTCTGCTCGCCGCCCACGTTCGCGCACACGCGGGCACTCATCCAGTGTGCATTTGCCATACTGGTAGAGTTCACGCTTCCGGATGGGACAGCCCTGGAGTGTGCAGGGTCCGAGCATCCCCACGAGCGCTGCGCCGTAGCCCACGCCGAGCGGGAACTCATCTGCCCCCGCGGGTCTCTCGTTGTCCATAGACACCTCCCCTCCACGGCTGCGGCCCTAGTTTAAGACGGCCGTTGCAGGTGTGGAACTTAACGAGCGGGACATGCCTGAGGCACTGCGTGCACCAGGCGGTGAGCGATTCTTCTACCGTCTTTCCCTTCATCAGGATTCGCATGTCCTCCCTCCGTAGCCCAGAGGCGCTAAGCGGTCGGGGTCCCGACCCCAGAGGGGCGTCGGGACTCAATTTTGGAAATAGCAGGAAATCTGCGATACTCTGGTGAAGATAGCACACGCCCTGCGTAATGGCAACGGGACTTGCCAAAACCTACGACCCGAAAGCGGTTGAAGACCGCATCTACCGCGCCTGGGAGCGCTCGGGGTTTTTTAATCCCGACCGGCTGCCGCCGGTCGGCGCAGATGTACGCAGATCAAAACGCAGATCAACGCAGAGAAATCAGCGTGGATCCGCGCCTCATCAGCGTAAATCTGCGTTTTGTATAGTGATGCCCCCGCCGAACGCCAACGGTGCCTTGCACATCGGGCATGCCGTGTTCGTGACCCTCCAGGACATTCTGATTCGCTTCTGGCGCATGCGCGGCCGCCGGACACTCTGGTTGCCCGGTGCGGATCATGCCGGATTCGAGACGCAGGTGGTGTTTGACAAGAAACTCGAAAAAGAAGGCCGCAACCGTCGCGATATCCCGCGCGATGAACTCTACCGCCAGATGTTCGCCTTCACCCTTGAGAACAAAAAAACCATGGAGGGCCAACTCCGCAAGCTCGGCGCATCCTGCGATTGGTCGCGCGAGAAGTTCACGCTCGACCCCGACATGGTCGAGATTGTCACCGATACGTTCGTGAAGCTCTACGAAGATGGCCTCCTCTACCGCGGCGAGCGCATCGTCAACTGGTGCGTGAAACACCAAACTACGCTCTCGGACCTTGAGATCAAATACGAGGAACGCACCGATCCGCTCTACTACATTACGTACGGCCCACTGACGCTGGCCACGGTCCGGCCGGAAACCAAGTTCGGAGACACGGCCGTGGCCGTCCACCCATCGGACAAGCGTTACAAGAAATACGTTGGCAAAGAGATTGGAATAGAGACTCTCGTTGGGCCTGCGAACATCAAGGTCATTGCCGATTTAGCCGTAGATCCAAAGTTTGGCACCGGCGTGATCAAGGTTACGCCTGGCCACGACCCGGCCGACTTTGAAATCGGCAAGCGCCATTCGCTCGAGGTGCGGCCGGTGATCGGCAAGGACGGCCGCCTGAACGAGAAAACCGGACCCTATGCCGGGCTCAAGGTTGCTGAGGCCCGGAAGAAAGTTGCCGAGGACATGGAAAAGGCCGGGCTCCTCGTAAAAATTGAGCCCGACTACAAACATAACGTCGCCGTCTGCTACAAGTGCGGGGCCGTCGTCGAGCCATTAGTGATGCCGCAGTGGTTTATTCGCATGACGGCAAAGCCGCATGCGAAAACCCTAAACCCTAAACCCGAAACCCGAAACCCGCACAAAAAGTCGCTTCGTGACATGGCCGTGGAGGCGGTGAAATCCGGAAAAATCAAAATCATACCCAAGCGCTATGAGAAAATATTTTTTCACTGGATGAGGAACCTGCGCGACTGGAATATTTCGAGGCAGATTGTGTGGGGCATCAGGATTCCGGCGTGGCACAAAAGAAGTTCAAAGTTCAAAGTTCAAAGTTCAAAGTTGGACGAAGAGGTGTATGTGAGGCAGGAGCCGCCTCCTGGAACGGAGTGGGTCCAGGATCCGGATGTGCTGGATACCTGGTTTTCTTCCGGACAATGGCCGTTTGCGGCTTTGCTTGCGCAAAGTCGCCCAAAGGTAACCCTTCGACAGGCTCAGGGTATAAAACCAAAAACTGATTTCGAGACTTTCTACCCCACCGACGTTATGGAAACCGGATACGACATTCTCTTTTTCTGGGTGGCGAGGATGATCATGCTCGGGCTCTACCGGACGGGGAAGGTGCCATTTCGCACGGTCTATCTGCACGGCTTGGTCCGCGGCAAAGACCGCCAGAAAATGTCAAAATCAAAGGGCAATGTCATTGACCCTTTGGGCGTGGCCGAGCTTTATGGCACGGATGCCGTCCGCATGGCGCTCGTAGTAGGCAATCTCCCCGGCCAGGACATCATCATCTCCGAAGAAAAAATCCGGGGCTACCGCAATTTCGCCAACAAGCTCTGGAACATACACCGATTTCTCATGCTCCGCTGTCCCCCCAATCTATTGAAGTCGGACTTCCATAGATTGGGGAGGGATGACCGGCGGCGGCTCGCGGAGCTTCGGACGCTCGTAAAGCGTGTATCACGGGACCTCGAGCGGTTCCGGTTCCACCACGCGGCCGAGGCCCTCTACCACTACACCTGGCATACGTTTGCCGATAAAATTATAGAGTCGGCAAAGCCGCGGTTGGCATCAGATGACCCCCGCGAACGGGCCACGGCGCAGTCGCTGCTCCTCGAGATCCATATCACGCTCTTGAAGCTCCTCCACCCCTTTATGCCGTTCATCACCGAGGCGCTGTGGGGCCATCTGCCTCAGCGCGGGCGGAAGAGCTTGCTGATGGTCGAACCATGGCCCCACGCGAGAAGCTCTAAATCCTAATTTCTAAATTCTAAACAAGTCCTAGTGACCAAAACTCAAAATTCAAAACGTGGTTCGACGTGACTCACCACAGGCGTTTGGAATTTAGAGCATTTGAATTTGGGATTTGTTTAGGATTTCGTGCTTAGGATTTCGGATTTCCCCAAGGTATGGCTGCCATCATCTCCGCCTACTCCGGCTATGTCGCGCTCTCCTTCCTGCCGCCCCTGGTGTGGCTCGCCTTCTATCTCCACGAGGATCGCCACCCCGAGCCCAAGCACCTCCTCCTCGCCACCTTCATTGCCGGCATCCTCTCGGCCCTCCTGGCCGTGGCCGTGGAGGTGGCCCTCTGGGCGCGGCCGCCGATTTTCTCCGGCCTCATCCCTACCCTCTTCCCCGCCATCGCTACCCTGCCGCTGGCCATTTTCATTGGCGTGGCGCTGGTGGAGGAGTACGTGAAGTACCTGGCGGTCAAAGTCGCTGTGCTCTCGCGCCCGGAGTTCGACGAGCCGGTGGATGCCATGATCTACATGATCACCGCGGCCCTTGGGTTTGCGGCCATTGAGAACGTGCTCTTTCTGATCCCGGCCTTTGAGCAAAGCTTCCCCGTCGGCTTTGCCCTGACCGCCAACCGTTTTTTGGGCGCCAATCTCCTCCACGCGCTGGCCTCGGGCATTGTCGGCTACTTCCTCGCCCGCCACCTCTTTAGTCCCTACCGGAAGCACGCCGTGGCCGTGGGCCTTCTGCTGGCCTCGGCCTTGCATACCCTCTTTAACTACTTTATTCTGAATAGAGACCTCATCCCGTCCTCCCTGCTCCTGGTTGCCTTGCTCCTGGCGCTCGCGGCCGCGGTGGTGTTCGTGGATTTCGAACGGTTGAAAAGGACTACGAATCAGTACAAATAACTATACCCACACATGCAAAGCCAGGGCGGCATGATTGGTATGAATTTGTACACGCATTCGTAACGATTTGCTATGTCTCCATCATTCTTTGAGCGCCTCACCGGGAGTTTCCGGAGGCATGAGGATGCCGACGAACCGATGCCGGAACGCAGTGCCGTTCCGCTCCGGTCTGCCAGAGGCGTAAAATCCGCACCCGGGCCCAAGCCCACCCGTTCGCTAACCGCCGAAGCGCCGGACGAGGACGAACTCGAGGCGGAGCATGAGCCGGCAAGCGACGGCCAAGAAGGCCAGCTCACCGTGGATATCTACGATGATGGCGCTGCCATTGTGGTGCAGTCCACGGTGGCCGGCTGCCGGCCGGAGGACATTGACATTGCGCTCGAGGATAACATGCTCACCATCCGCGGCGCGCGCGCGCGGACCCATCAGGTTGATGACAGCAGCTTCTACTACCGCGAACTCTACTGGGGGGCGTTTAGCCGCTCGATCATCCTACCCGAGGAAGTGGATTTCCAAAAAGCCGATGCCGCGATCCGGAACGGGCTCCTGACCATCAAGCTGCCTAAGAAGGACCGCGGCGCGAAGAAATTGAAGGTCAAGGTCGGCGAGTGATCCTCCTCGGCGCGCCCAAAACCGCTCCGGCATTTCCGGAGCGGGTTTTGATTTCTTCCGGACTGTCTTTTGTTACTCGATCAATATCGGCAGCAAACTCTTTCCGGTCATCTCGGGAGGGATGGACAGGTGCATGAGCTCAAGCACGGTCGGGGCGATGTCGATCAGGATGCCGGCGGGCTCTTTTTTTTGGGCCCGGATGGCCTCCGCGCTCCGCGCCGTCTTGCGGCGGTAGGCGCTGCCCACCAGGTAGAAGGGCACCGGGTTTGCCGTGTGCTCGGTGACCGGTTCGCCGGAGTAAGGGTGGATTTTCTCCTCGGCGTTGCCGTGATCAGCGGTGATGAGCAGCAGGCCGTCTTGCTTGAGCACTGCGTCCTGAATTTTTCCGACGCTTTCATCGAGCACCGCGATGGCCTTGACAATGGCCGCGAAGTTCCCGGTGTGCCCGACCATGTCGGCGTTGGCGAAATTAGCCAGGACGAAATCGTACTCCTGGATTCGCTCCAGGATGGCCGCGGTGATTTCGGGGGCGCGCATTTCCGGGTGCTCGTCGAAGTGCGGCACGGAGAGCGAGGGCACGAGCATGCGCTCCTCGCCGGGGAACGGCTTCTCCTGCCCGCCGTTGAAAAAGTAGGCCACGTGGGCGTACTTTTCGGTCTCGGCGATGCGCAGCTGCCTCTTGCCGGCTTCGGCCAGGACCCGGCCGAGGGGCCGGGTGATCTCGAGCGGCCTGAAGGCCGCGGCCACACCGGGGAGATTTTTCTCGTACTCGGTCATGGTTGCCACCCGGAGGTCATCGATTTTCTCCCGCCCGAACTGGTCAAAGGGCTCGGCGGCAAAGGCCGCGGTGAGCTCGCGCATGGAGTCCTCGCGGAAGTTAAAAAATATCACGCCGTCGTGCGGGACGATGCGGCCGGCCGGCCGGCCGTCCCGGTCGAGGTACCCCGGCTCGATGAATTCGTCGCTCACGCCCTCCCGATAGGAATTCCGGAGATAGGCGACCGGATCCCGGAACCCGGTTCCCTTCCCCCGCGTGAGGAGGGCGTAGGCCCGCTCGATCCGATCCCAGCGGTTATCGCGGTCCATGGCGTAGAAGCGGCCGATGAGCGAGGCGATGGCGGCTGTGGGGAAGCGCGCCTCCAGGCGCTCTTGGAGCTGGGCGATGAACCGCCCGGCCTCTTCGAGCGGGGCGTCGCGGCCGTCGGTGATGGCATGGAGCCAGACCCGCTCGATTTTTCCCCTGGCGGCGAGCTCGAGGAGCGCGTACAGGTGCTCCACGTAACTATGGACCGATCCGGAGGAGGTGAGGCCGATCAAGTGGAGTGCGGAGGCATGGTCGCGGACATGCCTGACCACGCCCGAGAGTGTCGCGTTCTCATAGAAGGAGCCGTCGTGAATGGCCATGGTGATCCGCGGCAGGTGATGGTAGATCGCCCGCCCCGCGCCCATGGTTAAATGTCCGACCTCGGAATTGCCGGGTTCGCCCCACGGGAGGCCGACGGCCACACCCGAGGCCTGGAGCGTGGTGAAGGGGTAGTACTGCTCAATGAGATCGAGGGCCGGCTTCCGGGCCTCGGCAACGGCGTTGCCCCGCCGATGGAGCGATAGGCCAAAACCGTCGAGCACGACGAGTACCACCGGTTTCGGCGCTGCCGGCGTTTCGGTTTTCATCAGCTTCAGTGTATCAGCGTGCACCAGAAATCAGAAATTCTAAATTCTAAACAAATCACAATCTAACGTGCAACGCGGTTTAGAGGTTGGAACATTTGAATTTATTTAGGATTTAGAGCTTAGGATTTAGGGTTTTACTGTTGGGGGTTGAAACACCGCAGCGAATCTGCTACGTATATAGGCGATAGGAGGTTGCCGTAGGGCGTGTGCCGCGCATGCCCGGCAGTGAAACTTCGAACTGGAGCGGTATCGCCCTGATCAGTGTGTAGTCGGTATGAGCCACTGTCGCGGAACGGGGCATGGCTACGGCACGAAACCGCTCCCGACGCGCTACCGGGAAGCTGAAGTGCATCTGGAGCGTGGTAAGCCAGAGTAAGCG
>CAYJUW010000022.1:0-14341 GCA_964373495.1 uncultured Candidatus Saccharibacteria bacterium
TCAGGGTCTTCTATCCCCATATCCAAAATATCAAGTGCCGTACTCAAGAGACGTCTTGCCAGACCTGGACCTATAGCATTTCCATCGCCGCTGTGAACTCCATAACCAATAAAAACACCGCTGGTTTCCTTGAAAGTGAGCCTATTCAGTGCCTCCCTCCATGGGCGAGTACTTCGACTTTTCTTGTACGCTATTAACAAACGAATAATATCTGAATAGTAAGCTTCTACTTTCTTTCTCGAGTTTTTGAATTCATCTATTTTTGTTTTTTTTAATAAGAACGGGTCTAAAAAAAGCCGTGTATCAACTCCAATGACCGCATCAAATAATCCATTTTTCTCAAATGTCTGATGATCAACTCCTAAATATGAGCTAAATAATTGCGCCATGCTTTATAGGATTTTTCTTATATTTGCAATAGTTTTATCAAGTTTGTCTTCCCCACTTTCTATCTCTTTCAAAATCTCTTTTGGTTCGCGGTTGGCTAAATTATTCTCTGCCAGATTTGGTGGAGGATTTGGGATTTTAGCTTTTGGTCAAGGATTGAGCCGAGATAAGATTCTATGATTTCGTCCAGTTCCTTTTTTCCCGCCTCAAGCTCTGGCGTAATTTTTTCGAGATACTTTTCATCTTTGGGAATTTTTACGGATTTTGCTCCGGCTTCAAGCCATACCTTAAAATAGACGGCTTCTGCTTCGGAGCGGCACTGAATTGCCTTCTTCCCGGATTTTAATTGCCAGCCGAATAAACTTTTTTCAATTTCCGGTTTACCGTCTCGTTCTGGTAATTTCTTGGTTATAAGGTCATCTCGGCTCAAGATTTTTTCTTGGTACCATTTTTTAAGATCTTTACCTTCAAGTTGGTTCAGAACCGTTTCTATGACGGCTTCAATATCAATGCCCTTTTTTGTTTTCTTGCGCGCGCCGCCGCTTTTTGCTTTTTCAATCCTTGACTTCACTAAATCAACTACTGCCCGGTAAACTTCCAATTGTTCCTCCTCGGTAAGCCCGAGAATTTCGCCCATAATAATTTTGTCTAATTCCCGCCTAGCAGGTCTGATTTTATCTAGAGAGACTTCTTGGGATGAGGAAGCAATTTCTTTGAAAATCGAATCCGCATTCGTCATAAGAAGATTTCTAAATTTATTCACCAGTTTTTTCTTCATTATTTCTGGAATTCTATCAATATTAAAAATTGGTAAAGATTCGGCAACGATAACATCTATATCAGCAATTGCCTGAGCCCCAGTTAGTTGTCTACAGGTAAATTCAACAAAAAACCTTGATAAGGTTGAATTTAATAGAGCTGCTAGAGTCAGTGTTTCTGCAGATTTTGTTGGGGTGATACCATATAGTTTTTTATCTTCAAAAACATTGTCATTTAGGAATATAGGCATTCTCTCACCGACTTTTGCTGGGAAAATTAAAGATGCATAATGCCAATTCTTTCCTAAACTGTACCAAGGTTCGGGACTACGCGAAGCACAAGTTGGTCTTTTATTGAAACCTTGTCTTTCACCCCATTCGATATATCTCAGCAAACTCGTACCTTTTAATTCTTCCTTTGTTTTATGACATATGATTACTTTATTCTTTAAAGTTTGTTTATCTAATTTATATCCTTTTACCTCTTTTAATGAGAAGATGATTGGTTGCAAATATTCTTTTTCAATTTTACGGCGTTTGATTTCTTCTTCAGTGAGATAGAAAAACTCGTTGGCGCCGGTCTTAATGCCAAAGCGGACATTGGCAATTTGTTTTAGCGGCACTAATTTATCTTTGCCTTTTTCCAGAATCTTGAAGAAAATATCCGGGGCGCGGAGATACTTGCCCCATTTTGCTCCTACATATTTTTGTTCCTCGGCATCAAAACCCTCGCCCCAGAGTTCGGACTGCTTTTTCGGATATATGCGAAGTTCAAAATTCTGATAAAAATCATCAGGGGCGAGAATCGTTTTAAAAAGATTATCAATCGCCTGTTTTCGCTCAACTTGTTTTGCCCAGATGGTTTGGGCCGGTGGAATAAAGTCGCGCAGACGCTTTGAAAGATACACAAAGCGGACCAAATTGTCATCCCGCTCTTTCTTTCTGTCATTTCCTGCCGCTTTCTCCAAAATTACAATCACGGTGTTAATATCCGCATCCTCAAACCAGCGCTCTACTTTTGATTCAATAATCGCGATAATTTTGTAGTTTTTGAGGAAAAACTCCTGAAGGCCGGCTCCGTATTCAACGTCCAGCCAAGCGTTAGAAACTATAAACCCGAATCTTCCGCCGTTTTGCAAAAATTTAGCGCCGTGAATAAAGAAATACGCGTAAATACCGGAACGTTTTGAAAGCGCGGCGTAAGTTCCTTCCACCATGCTCTTCCTTCCTCCGGCTGACGGATGAGATAATGCTTTTTCAATCAGTTTTTCTTTATATGTTTCTTCGCCGCTGATTTCAGAAATCTCCTCCTGGCGGGTATAAGGAGGGTTGCCAACTATCGCGTCAAACCACCGCGGATATATTACCTCCAACCCCTCCTTGCTCATGGTTTTCAGCATTACTTTTCGCACGTCCTCCGGCAGTTGGAATCCTTTTTCGTCAGAACTTAAGAGGTCAAAAAAGTCCTTTTGGATAATCCGCGGATAGTTCTTCTCGGCGGCAAGATCGTTAATGGCAAGATTAATGGTGGCAAGATGCGCCGGGAATTTGGCAATGTCGTTGCCCCACAAAGTATTGAGAATCGCTTCATGCTGAAGCCGCTGGCTCATCAGTTTCTTTTGCTGATAAGCGCGAACCAAAAATGTGCCGGCGCCGCAAGAAGGGTCAAACACTTTATCATTTTCATGCCGGACCGAAAATTGGAGGATGAGGTCCACCACATCCGGACTGGTAAAATATTGGCCGAGATTATGCCGTTCATCTTCAGGAATTAAACGTTCAAAAACACGTCCAATTACATCAAAACCCAAAGTGGCGAAATCATACCTTCTCAAAACATTGACGAGCTCCTTAATCTCCTCAACGACCTCGCGGCTTTCGGGAAACGCAACCGCATCGATGAAATCGGTAGTATAAATCGTTTCGTAATCAATTTTGAGTACTTGGTTAAAATAGCTTTGCAGGACTTCTTGAAGCAAGCCGCCCTGCGTAATGTCTTTGGGAATTTCGAGAGGAGGGAGCTTGTCGGGTCGCTTCAACTGAAGCGCATTGTAAAAAAGGATTTTATTTACCAGAAGATATGCGGTTTGTCGCGCTACGCGCTCATAGTCTCCATCGTTTTCAATAAAAAAACTCCAGCCCTGGTCGGTGAACCATCGGGAAAGATCTCTTGCGAAATCCTTATTTTTATGAGCCGTGTCATAAATAATGCTTTGATAGTAATAAGCAAGCTTCTTTATCTTTTCTTGCAGACGATAAATAAGCAGTTCGTCAATTGCCAAACGCGGCTCGGTTTTTCTGCCCGTTGAAAGTTCGTAAAGATCTGTCAGAAACCTTTCCAGGGTCACCTTGGTCGGGGTTTGGTAACGGCCGTCTTCTATGCGGTTTAGATCATACACATCCGATAAATAGTAGCGGCCGATAATCTGTTCCTCTTCTGGTTTTCCAGAGTTTACTCTTTCTGTATTCCAAAGTATCAACTCGCGGAAGTTTGAGGTGGTAAAGTAAGTTGCGCGTCTTTCAACGGCTTTTTTGCGCGCCGGCTCTTTGGGGTCGTCATTGTTAAACGGATCCCATTGCGGCGGCTTAAACTCCATCACGCAGAGCACATCCTGACTCCGCCTGGTTTTAAAGATTACTGAATCCGGAAATTTACGGTCTCTTCCGCCTGTTTCCACGTGCGGAAGGCCCAAATCGAGATTTTTTGTCTCGATAATTCCTCTCATCCAATGCATGATAAGCGCTGAGGCTGATCTTTCGGTTAAATGCGTCGTTGATTCAAATGGACTCGGAATAACTGCCGATGTATGGCGCGTAATTTTTCCTCGCTTATTATTTTTTGCCATTTTTGTCTAGAATTTCATTAGCAATACGGCGGGCAAGTTCAAAAGCCGCCGCAATACGAATAATTTTAACATCCCCGAGACCTTTTATATCAAGAAGTTTATGAAGGGGTTGATTAGCAAGTCCCCGAAATGATCCATATTTCTCAATAAGCTCCTTCGCGATCTCTTCGGCGGGTTTATTCTTTGTACCAATAGAAATAAGAATAGCCAAAAGTTCGACATCAGAGAGCTTATCCGCACCGAGTTCTCTTAATTTACCGCCGGGGTGTTGCCATTTTTGCTCGCTTTGTTTGTATTTTTTCATGACTCCAGATTAAACCAAAAGTTCGGAATCCGAAAGCGGTTCGACTCTGCTCACCACAAGCCACTCCCTCCTTCGCGTAAAGCTTCCGCCGTCGCTGCCTCCTTCGCCAGAGGTTATGGAAGGCCGAAGAAAGCTTTGGCGGACAAGTGTTAGGTCGGAATTCATATTTATTTTCTTTTACGCTTGATATTACTCGTTTCCTCTAAGAACTGATCCAGATCGGATTGCTTGATGCGCCACATGCCGATTTTGGATGCTTTAAGCTTGCCCTGCTCAATGTAGCGGACTATGGAGCGATAGCTCACTCGTAACATTTTAGCCGCTTCTTTCGCGGTTAAAAGTTTTTCTTCTGGGTTTGTCATAACAAATTCGCGTTACATCCATTATAGCGCTCATTGTCAAAAATGACAAAACTTGGCAAATCCAAATTACCGCGTTTGAACTTCTCAAAAATGACGCACACAAAAGAAAAAGCACCGCTTTCGGCGGTGCATTTCCCATCTGGCTCCGGCGGCTGGATTCGCCTAGCCCGCTGACCGCACCAGCGGTCGGCCAGGGGATCCATAATTCTAACCTCATTTCCTCCGGTGGCAGGATTCGAACCTGCGACCGTCTCCTTACACGTGTCCCAATGTTTCCATCGGGGGTGGACTATATCATCACCCACCCTAGGCGGGGCGAGGCGCTTCCTCCGATTTAATTCGGAGTACTCCCGTGCGGGATAGTCTCTACACCTTCCCCGGAACTTCCGGAGCTTGGCTCGGGGTTACCCTCTCGGGGGCTTCTCCGATTTCACCTCGTTTGTCAGCCAGAATTACTTCTGGAAGCTGCGTAATACCGGCCTCGATTTCTCGATGGCAGTTAGCGCAAACGAGGACGCATTTATCTAGCTCGACTCTAACTTTCCCCCATGAGCGCGTGTATCCCTTGTCAGCAATACCAAACTCTTTCTCTACATGGTTTACATGATGGAGATCGAGCGCTCCTGGATACTTGCTGTAGCCGCAGACTTGACACTTGCCGCCCTTGTATTCGATGGCGAGAGTTTTTAGCTTTCGCCTGCGCTTTGCCACCGCGCGAATGAGTTCCTCGCGGCGGTCGGCGTACGTCCGTCTATCCGCCATGTCTTTATTGTACCAATTGCCTGCTTTGGTAGATAGCGAACGTGTTCCACAGGGAGCCGCTCTACCGCTGAGCTACACCGGAGGAAATGAGGTTATTCATATTATTTCAAAGTGCACTATACATTCACCAGCCGGCGGAGGCGGAGAGCCCCGACGCGCTTCGCGGTCGGGGCCCCGACTTGGCGTCGGGGCTACCCCGGAATACAAGAATTATCGTAACGGATTTTGGGATGCTTGTAAACGTTTCATTCGTATCGTAACGCTTCAATGGGGGTTTTCTTCGCCGCCTGCCGGGCGGGATGGAGATTTGGGGCATTCAAAAACCTGCTCATTATAGCAGGTTTTCGCCCGGAATCAACGCGCGCCGTCCTTGCCCCCCCGCACTGAAAAATGGCATAGTGGCTCTCCGCCGCCGCGGAGTAAGGTAATCATTCGGAAACAGGAGATCTCCCGAAGTCCAGATGCAATGCGTGGGGCACCACATGGGCGTCATGCCATGTTCTAGTGACGGGACTTGCCGAAAAACTGTCGTGTGCTACCATTACCGGTAATGCAAAAGAAACTTCTTGCCGCCCTGCTCGTTGTTATCGCGGCCGCGGCAATATGGTACGCCCTGTTCCTCAAGAGAGGCGCTTCGGATCAGCCCGCCAGCGCCGAGAAAAAACCGGCCCTAAAACCTTCCGGCCTGGTCATCGGCAGGAATGCGATCTATGTCGCAGACCAGGCGCCGTCCGAGCGCATTGCGGTCGGTTTTGCCGTTCTCGAAAATCCGGGTTTTGTTGTCATCCACGAGGACCGAGGGGGTGAGCCGGGCGCGATCCTCGGCCAGAGCGCTTTAATCGGCGCCGGAGAAGCAAACGATCTCCCGCCGGTTCTCCTCTTGCGCAAGGCCCGCGACGGCGAGACGCTGCTCGCCATGCTCCACCGCGACGACGGCGACGGCGCGTTTGACCCGGCCAAAGACGTACCCGTACGCGATGCCGGAGGCGAGTTGGTCATGATGCAATTTTCGATTGATCGAGAGGCCTCCGAGCCCGACGCAATCAAACTTTAGTCCTCCCGTAATTTAATTCTGCGCCTCTAGCTCCGCCGATATATGTGTATAGGTACGCGCTTTTTTAAATCCGGAGTTTCAAAAATAAATTAAAGGCGGACGAGAACCTCCGCGCGCCCCGCAATACCCGCTGGCGCAAAACAACCCCGCATTCGCGGGGTTGTTTTGCGGGCATTGTTCGGGATTATCCGATCACTCTGCCCAGAATACGAAGGTGAACACCTTCTCGCCTTTGCCGAGGTCACGCTCGAAGAGCGACGTCCGTCCGCGGCCGTCGCGCTTGAGCGCCTTGCCGAATGCCCCGTTTTCCTCGGCGTTGGCGCGATTCTTGCCTGAACCATTGGCGAGAGACAGCGAGGTGAACGAATCGAGGTGAGCGTAGATCAGTTCGAGCTGGTCATAATCATGCTGGTTCGGGTGCTGGTTTGGCGCCGGATCCGACGTGTAGTCCATGCACGTGCCGAGCGGGGGGTTCGTAAAGTTCTCATCCTGGTGATCCAGACCGAGCGTGTGGCCGACTTCCTGGCACATCACCAGGTTGCGCCATGCGGGGGTATTGTAGGCGCTCGTGTTGAAATACGTGTCGTTCACCTTGACGACGCCCTGCGCGATGTGAGCATCAGCGTAAACCCAGACCTGCGCCAGGCCCAGCCACCCATTGTTGCCGTAGGCGGCGTTGCAGACGCGGTCCTTGCCGAGCACTGCCGGGCACCTTCTCCTGGTTTTATCGCTATTGTCACCGGCGACGATTGCCGTGTCGAGCACGGTGGACGCCGACCAGTCGGTAGCGGTGGTTCCGAGATAGGAGTCCCACGCCAGCGTCACGCTGTCCACCAGCTTCAGGGTGAACGGGTTGGCCGTCCGCGCCCAGTGGTAACCATTCCACGAATGGGCGGCCAACGCCGCGCCGGCAAGCGCGGCGACCGCCAAAGTACCCAATGCGACTTTAAACGAAAAATTCTTATGCATAGCCAAAAATGCGATGTTTACCCCGTTAGAACGCCGCCGACTCTGTTGGCGGTAGACCCCGCGAGAAGTAAGACGCCATAGCCGTTCGCGAAGCGCCCGTTCTAACGGGGTTTACTGTACGACCCTAACTGTGTCCATTCTATTTCGCCCCGTTATGAGTGTCAAGCCCCTGGATACCGGGTACGGTGAGCCGCCGCATGGCGCGAATCAGTAGCTTTCGAGTTTCCGCATCAGACCGTGGGAACGCATGCGTTCGATGGATTTGGCTTCGATTTGCCTGATTCGTTCCCTGGTCACGCCGAACTCCCGGCCGACCTCCTCCAGGGTGTGGGTGATGCCGTCGTCCAGACCGAAGCGCATGTGGAGGATCTTCTGCTCGCGGGGGGTGAGGTCGTTGATGATGGCCAGTATCTGCTCCCTCAGCACGCGCCGGGCGGCCTGCTGGGAGGGGGAGAGCGTTTTATCGTCAACGATAAATTCGCCGAGGACAGAGTCCTCATCGTCATCGCCCACCGGCGATTCCAAGGAAACCGTTTCCTGCGAGATCTTGGCGATGTGGTGCACCCGCGCAAGATCAATGCCCATCTCCACGGAAATTTCCTCGGGCAGCGGCTCGCGGCTCAAATCCTGCAGGAGCCGGCGCTTGACCTGCTGGTACTTGGAGATGGTTTCGACCATGTGCACCGGGATGCGGATGGTGCGCGCCTGGTCGGCCAGCGCCCGGGTGATGGCCTGGCGAATCCACCAGGTGGCGTAGGTGGAGAACTTAAACCCTCTGCGGTAGTCGAATTTTTCCACGGCCTTAAAAAGCCCCAGGTTGCCCTCCTGGATGAGATCGAGGAGCGATAAGTGCGGCGACCGGCCGACGTAGCGCTTGGCAATGGAAACCACGAGGCGGAGGTTGGCCTGGGCCAGCTTCTCTCGCGCCTCCTGGTCGCCCTGCTCGATCCTGCGGGCGAACTCCTTTTCCTGGTCGGCATTGATCAGCGGGATCCGGCCGATTTCGCGCAAATACATTTGGATTGAATCCGACGTGTCGGCTTCGCCCTCGTCGCGCCGGCCTTTGCCCTTGGCCGGCGGCGGGGCCTCGGTTTCGAGGAGATCGCGGGTCTCGATGACCTCGACATTGCCGTCTTCAAAGCGCTGGTAGAGGTCCTCCAAGAGCGGGATGTCCTCCTCGATCGCCGGGAAAGCGGCCAGGATTTCGGAGTAGGTCACGAAGCCGCGGTTGCGGCCGCGGCGGATGAGCTCGGCAATCGTTCGCTCCACCTCCGCGGCTTTGGCCCGGAGCGCCGGGGAGAGCTTGATGGGCCGGGGGGCGAACGGGGCCGCCGCGGCCTTCTTAGCCGGAGCGGCTGCGGCTTTCGGGGCCGTTTTTTTTACCGACGGCTTCTTGGAGGCAGGCGGGCGTTTTTTCTCCCGGCGCCTGGCCGCTGGTTTCGGCTTTCGCTTGGTGGCGGTTGGCATAGTATGGCTGGAAGTCACCTTTAGTGTCCGAGCGCAGTCGAGGACATACCGCGATGAAAACCCAAGTAAGCTCCTCCACTCCGCGCAGTTTATCCTGAGCTTGTGGATTCGACAGACTCACCACAGGTCGAAGGCATACAATATGATAAGCCCAAAGTAGTCCTTCGACTGGCTCAGGAACTACTTTTGGCAATTTTGAGGCGGGCGCTACTGGACTTTGGCCGATACGGTGTGGAATTCCCGGATGAGTGTTGCGAGGTGTTCCTGGTTGCCTGCGGCCTCGGCCGCGGAGATGTCCGTGGCCAGAGCCCGAAGCTTGTCTTTGGCCCACTCGCGTTCCAGCTCGCGGAGGCAGACGATGATTTCCCGCGCCCGCTCCGTGGCGTTCTCGATCCGCTCCAGCACCACCTCGGCCTGGAAGGCCAGATAGTTGGCCGCATCCCGGAATTCCTCGGGGATGGCGGCTATGAGCGCCTCATGCTCGCGTCCGCCGGCTGGCGGGTTGGCGCGGATGGCCGATTCGATAATGCCGAACATCTCGACGTAGCGCGGGTTTAAAAAAACGTGGCGCGGCACCTCGGGGAGGATGTCCGATCGCTCCGGGTAGCGGATGAGCGTGCCCAAGAGCAGCGATTCGAGCTGGGCGCGGCGGCCCGGTGTAACCTCCGGCTGCGCCTCCCTTAGCACCGAGACACCAGCAGCGGCGGGTTTTGCCTTTTTCAGCTCGCGCCACAGGGCCTCTTCGGGGATGGCGATTTCCCGGGAAAGTTCCTGCAGCCAATGGGATTTCTCCACCTCGCTAGTGAGTATCCTGATTTCCGGCAGGACCTCCTGGGCAATAGCCCGTTTGCCAGAGCCAGACGTGCGGTCGTGCTTAGCGAGTGCCATCTCCAAGAAGAACTGGACAATGGGCTTGGCCTCGGCGACGGCGGTTTTCCAGATGTTAGCGTCTTTTTGGACGGCATCAGCCGCATCTTTAATCCCCTGGGGAAGTGCGGCGATTTTTAGTTCGAATCCATGACCAGCGGCGAGTTCTCTAAAACGTCGGGTTGCCAGCTCTCCTGCTGGATCGCGATCAAGTGCAAGAATTAATTTATGTGACAAGCGTTTAAGCTGCGTAAGGTGTGCAAACCTCAGTTGCTCGCTTCTCATTGATGTGTCGCCCGATACCGCCGTACCCGAAACGGCAACGGCATGCTTCAGGCCGGACTGGTGCGACATGATCACGTCCATCTGGCCCTCCACCAGCACCACGGCGTTTTGCCGGCGGATTTCTTCTTTGGCCTTGTCAAAGCCGTAGAGCACGCGGGATTTGTCGTAGATGGGGGTTTGGGGGGTATTGATGTACTTCGCCGCTGACGCTGATTCGCGCGGATGAGCCGCGGATGCACGCTGATCTGCGTTCATCGGCGTTTTATCTGCGTTGATCTGCGTCGCATCGAAGATGCGGCCGGAAAATCCGACCACGCGGCCGGACGCATCCGAGATGGGGAAGGTGATCCTGTTTCTGAAACGATCATAGTAACTGCCCTGCTCGGATTTGACGGCCAGGCCGGCTTTCTCGATTTCTTCGGTTTTATAGCCCTTGTGCCGGAGTGCTGACGTCAGGAAATCCCACGAGTCCGGCGCATAGCCGAGGCGGAATGTTTTTATTGTTTCGTCCTTCAGGCCGCGTTTCTTTAGATAGGCCAGCGGCGCGGTAATGCGCTCCGGCGTTTTGGAAGCATGGAGCACGGATTCGAAAATCTTCGCCGCTTCTTCGACGAGCTGGTAGAGCCGGGTGCGCTCGGAGCGGAGATGAGGGTCTTCGTGCCGGAGCTGGATGCCGGCGCGTTTGGCCAGGAGTTCGAGGGCGTCGCGGAATTCCAAGCCCTCGATTTCCATGACAAAATCAAAGACGCTTCCGCCTTTTCCGCACCCGAAGCAATGCCAAATCTGGCGCGCGGGCGAAACGTTAAACGACGGCGTCTTCTCGGAATGGAACGGGCAGAGGGCTTTATAATTTGACCCGGCCTTGTTGAGGCGGATGTAGGATTGCACGAGCTCCACGATATCGAGCCGCGCTTTGATGTCGTCAATTTGGCCGGGCATGCGCGAGAGAATCTGGAGAATAGAATCTAGAAGCTAGTCCTCCCTTAATTTAATTTTCACATCTCTTTACTTCCTTGGAGTCAGAAAAACGATGTTTTTAAGATATGTTTAGGTATTGAGACGGGCGCAGAATTAAATTAAAGATTACATTAAAGGAGGACTAGTAGGTCGGGGAGGCGTGATATGGACTACAGTTTGATGAGGCCGAGGCTGATTTGAAGCGCCCGGTTCACCGCCTCCGTAGTCGCCGGCTTGAGGGTGCCGATCTTCCTCATGAGCCGAGCGCGGTCAATCGAACGGATTTGATTTGTGAGCACTACGGAATCCGTTTCCAAGCCCCCCTCGGGAGTTTTCACCAGTACCTCAGTTGGATAGAGCGGAACGATGAACCGGGATGTGATGGCCGCCACGATGGTGATCGGGCTCCAGCGGTTGGCGATGTCATTTTGCAAAATGAGCGCCGGCCGGGTCTTTTTAATCTCCCGGCCGATGGTCGGGTCGAAGTTCACAAGGTATACCTCACCGCGTCGCGGGCGGGCTACCTTCGCTTGGGATGCCATGCCTGCTCTTCAACCCCGAACCATTCCGCGGCCAGGGTGAGATCCCGTTCGGCTCGCCGCCGGGCCCCTTCCTGCAGCCGTTTTCGGAGGTTCACCCGGCCGATGCTCGCCACGTAGTGCCGCACCGCCTCATCCAAAAAACGACTCCGGTTGCCTTTCTCTACGCGGGCCATGAGCCGGAGGGTTTGCTCCGGCAGGGTAACGTTTACCCGGCGGTAGGTTGTCGCCTGGTCTCTGGACATGGCCTTTATGATACACACTTAGGGTGTGTAGTCAAGTATGCGGGGCATTGGGGGTCGAGCCGCGCCTTCGGGATCATACAGCATCCGCGCCAGGCGGAGATCGTCGTAGGAATATTTGGCGCGCAATGTTTCAAAAACGGGCGCCAAGCGCTCGGCGCCGAGTTTTGCGAACGCGGCATGGATTGGCGGCAGCGCCCGTATCAACGCGGGTGAGCAAAGCTTTATGACCTCATTGCGGCCGATGCGCCCGGCGGCATGCAGCCGGAAGATATGCGAGGAAATCGTGCTCGCAGTAAGCGCGCGCGCACGCGCAATCTCGCGGATGGTGTTGCCGCTTTGCAAAAGGGCTAAGGTCGCATCCAGGGTTGATCCCTTCGGCAAGCTCAGGGCAGGCCCCGGCGGCTTCTTTTTTCCGGCGGTTTTGGAAACGCCGCCCGCGGGATTTCCTCCGCAGGCGCGAATGAAATTTACATGCATGGCCTGAAGCTCTTTCGGATCCATGGCCTGGAACATCGTTCGGGTTTCAGCCGATTGCGCGCGGAATTCATCGTCTTTGGCGAGCGTATCCGGATGCACGTGGAGGGCTCTTGAGTTTAAGCCGAGCAGGTGGAGGCCGTTAAGCGAGCGCACCCGCGACAGCGCGACATATCCCTGCCCGTACTCGAAGGCGTCCGAAAGATCCATGACCGCCGCATCCAGGGTCATGCCCTGGCTCTTATGCACCGTAAGCGCCCAGGCCAGCCGCAGCGGTACCTGTTCGATGCTCGCGAGGGCCCGCAGGCCGTCGCTGATAGTCCATTCCATCGGCTCTGCCCAGATGCGCTTGCCGCCGAGCGTGCGTACGATCGGCAGGCCGTCATGAGCGAACCCTTCCACCTCGCCGAGCGTGCCATTCACGAAACTGCCGTCGGGTTTGTTTTTGGTGAACATCACGCGCGCCCGGGTTTTGAGCGACAGCACGTCCGGCGAAAGACAGCCGCGCTTCAGCGCCGCGACCAGGGCATCCGGCCCTCGGGAGGTCATGGCGAACCGCCGCACGGTACCCGGAATGGCCAGCAGGCGTTCTTCATTGACGCGATCCACATCGGCATTGTGGCTGTAGAGCCGCGGCAGATCGCCGGGCGCCTCCTGCTCCGTGACGCGGCGCGCGGCGAGCGTGGCGTTGATCCTTGCATCGGTCTTGCCGGAACGCACGGCCGAAAGAAGGTCCAGAAACGCCGCGTCCTCCTGCCGGTATTGTTCCGAGAGGTAGCATACCAGCGGGGAGAGTTCCTCCCATGCGCGCGACCGGAAGGAAAACGGCGCCGGCGCCGCGCCGGCTTCGGCTTCGCCGAAACCAAGACGCCCTCTGGCGTCCCCATCCCGCTCGGCGACCGAGCGAGGCCCGCCTCCTTCGGAGGCGGCGCGCGCGACCACCCCAGTTAGAGAGCCGTGCTCGCGACGGGGCGAGACCGGCGGCAGTTGGAAAAAATCGCCGACGAGAATAACCTGCAGTCCCCCGAAGGGCGCGCCGTTCCGGCGCACTTGGCGGCACACGGCATCGGCCATGGAAAGCGTCTCGGCCGAAAGCATGGATACTTCGTCAATGATCAGCACGCTCGTTCGCCCGACGCGTTTGTTGATGCGTTCGTTCGAGGCGATCAGGTCCAGATCGTACGAGGAGAGATGTTTCTTGACGCCGATCCCGCTCCAGGAGTGGATGGTCATGCCGCCGATGTGGGTCGCGGCAATGCCGGTCGAGGCGGTGATCGCCGGCTCAATGCCGTGCCCGCGCAGCCAGTACGCATATTGATTCACCAGGTGCGTCTTCCCGCTGCCCGGTTCTCCGGTCAAAAACACATTCGCGCCGGTCTGCAAAATTTTGAGCGCAGTATCTTGTGTCATCGGAACATACGTTAGGGCAGGGCGGCAGCATAGCAAGGATCATAATTCAAAGACGAAGGCGAGAGGATTCATCCCTTGCATTGCGGTGGGGGCAGCCTGCCTGCCGGCAGGCAGGGATTCGTCCCGCACAAACCGGAGGCGTCGCATAGTGGGTTTGAATCAAATGTCTTTGATTCAAACGGGTTCACAATTATTGATTCCCAAAACGGAGAGGTCGCATAGAGGCCTAGTGCGCCTGCTTGGAAAGCAGGTATACCTTAACGGGTATCGCGAGTTCGAATCTCGCCCTCTCCGTTGTGGGAGTGAAAAAGAACCCGGGCTTTTCGTGAAACCACGAAAAGAAAGCGCACGCTTGGAAAGCAAGTATGCCTTCACGGGCATCGGAGGTTCGAATCCTCCCGCCTCCGGTTTGGGCGGGCGAAAGCGTGTAAGGGGTCACTCCCTTCGCGGGTTCGAATCCCGCCCTCTCCGTTTTGGGGAGTATAAACGCAACCCGGGCTTTCGGAACGAAAGAGTGCGCTTGCTTGTCCCGATTTTGTTCTCGGCCATGCCGAGATAACAAAAATCGAGGATCCTCGAAAATATCTATTTTCCTTAGTGCGGTACCTTTTGGTTAAAATCCGAACCTACTTTGACGAACATCCGGACGAGGACT
>CAYJUW010000023.1:0-1653 GCA_964373495.1 uncultured Candidatus Saccharibacteria bacterium
CATGGAGTTCCTCGAGCGCTTCGCCCAAGAGTTGGGCGTAGAGGTTGAGGCCGACTTTGTTCATGGTGCCGGATTGCTGGCGACCGATGACGTTGCCCGCGCCGCGGATTTCCAGATCCTTGAGCGCAATCTGGAATCCGCTTCCGAGGCCTTCTGCCTCTTTCAGGGCTTTGAGGCGTAGTTTGCCTTTCTCGGTAAGTGAGCGCGCCGGGTACAGGAAATAGGCGTAGGCGGGTTTGTCGCCTCTGCCGATGCGGCCGCGGATTTGGTAGGCCTGGGCCAGACCGAGCCGGGCCGCGTTTGCGACAATAAGCGTGTTTACGCTTGGCAGGTCCAGGCCGTTTTCAATGATGGTGGTTGCGACCAAGATGTCTATTACCCCCGACCGGAATTCGTGCATCACGCGGATGAGCTCGGGTTCAGCCATGCGGCCGTGGAGGATTGCGATTCTCGATTTCGGTGCGAGGCGTTCAATGTCCCGGCGGATGGCCTCAATAGTTTCGATTCGATTCCAGAGATAGAAAATTTGCCCCTTCCGTGTGCGTTCCGCGGCAACGGCTTCGGCGGTGATTTTTTCCGAAAAGGGGAGGACAAAGGTCTGAATGGGCAGGCGGCTGGGGGGCGGAGTTTGGATCAGGGAGATATCGCGGAACTTGGCCAGCGCCAAGGAGAGCGTCCGCGGGATGGGCGTGGCCGAGAGGGAGAGGATATCCACCTCGGCGCGGAGCTGCTTGAATTTTTCTTTATGCCGGACGCCGAAGCGCTGTTCCTCGTCAATGATCACGAGACCCAGATCGCGAAACACGATGTCATGAGAAAGCAAGCGGTGGGTGCCGATGACGATATCAATGTTCCCATTTCGTATGCTCTCAATTACCTGTTTCGTCTCCCGTTTTGGCGTGAGGCGGGAGAGCATGGCGATCTCGAGCGGCAGGCCGCTGAACCGCTCGCGGAACGTCGAGTAGTGCTGGTCGGCAAGGATGGTCGTCGGGCTAAGGAGCGCCACCTGCTTGCCGCTGTAGGCCGCGCGGGCCGCGGCCCGGATGGCCACCTCGGTCTTGCCAAAACCGACATCGCCGAGCAGAAGCCGATCCATCGGCCGCTCGGCCGAAAGGTCTTCATGGATTTCGAGAATGGCGCGTTTTTGATCCTCGGTCTCGTCGTACGGGAAGGAGTGCGCGAGGCGGCGTTCGATGTCCGCGTGGAGAGGGTAGGGCGGGCGCGAGGCGGCCGCACGCCTCGAGTAGAGCGCGATGAGCTCTTGCGCCAATTGCCGCGCATCTTCGCGGGCTCTTTGCGTAGTGTGCTCCCAGGCCGTGCCGCCCAGGCGGTGGGTGGCCGGGGTTTCAAAGCCGATGTAGCGGGAGAGCCTCTGGGCCTGTTTTCGCGGCACGAGCAGGCGATCGGGCATACCGCCCCGGCGCGGGGGAGCGTATTCGATGATATAGAACTCCTGTAGTTTCTCGAATCCTTCTCGAATTTCATAATTTCTCGAATCCTTCCCGAATTTTCTCGAATGATTCTCGAATGGTATTCGAGAGACATTCGAGTTCATTCGCGGATCATTCGAGAGAAAACCCTTGAAGATGCCGATGCCATGGTCAAGGTGCACGAGATAGTCGCCGGGCTTGATGCCGGCCAGCCACAGCCGCT
>CAYJUW010000023.1:1753-5870 GCA_964373495.1 uncultured Candidatus Saccharibacteria bacterium
TGGTCAAGGTGCACGAGATAGTCGCCGGGCTTGATGCCGGCCAGCCACAGCCGCTCGTACTCACTCGCCGTTTTTGGCTGCGGTCGTTTGATTGGTTTTGGTTCCTCGGCGAGCGGGACCGGCAGGATGCGCTCGAGCGTATTCCCAGAAAACTCAATACGGATCGGATAGGCGAGGTTAATAGGGAAGACGTCCACGATCCCGCCGCGGGTCGCGAATTCGCCGTGGCGCTCCGCCTGCCCCACCTTCACGTAGCCCATGTCGGCGAGCGTGCGGAGGAACGGGGAAAAGGGAAGTCGGGCGCCGGTTTCAAGGAAAAGCGTACGCTCGCGCCACCAACTATCTTTGAGCGCTTTTGTCCGGATCTCATCAGCGTGTTCCGTAAACCAAAAAATGCTCCGCTCGAGAAAATAGGGGGTCATAGCGGCGATGAGAACGGGAGGTGGAGTTTCTGGGTTTTTATTTTTATTCGCCATTCATGACCCGTTTAACGTATATTAAGTTCTATTGACCGATCGGACATTAAACTTTAACGGTGTTCTCGGTTCTCGTGACGTGGGTCAGGCATTATACTCGTTCATCGCCCGCTCGGGGCCGAGCGTGGCGATGGTCTCGATGGCGGATAGACTTTTCTTTATTATTTTTTTCACAATTGCCTGCTCGTTGGTTCGGAATTTCTGTAAGACTAAATCTTCACCCGGCACGCGGCGTTTCTTTTGCACGCCGATGCGCATGCGCCAGAAGTTTTTGATCTTGAGGGCGCGCATGACCGATTCTACCCCTTTGTGGCCGGCCGAGCTTTTGCCGAAGGCGAGTTTGGTTTTGCTGAGGAGGAGGTCTACGTCGTCGTGGATGAGGACGAGGTCCTTCGGTTTTGCCTTGAAATAGCGGAGCGCAGGCGCCACGGCGTTACCGGACTTATTGACGAAGGTTTCGGGCAGGACGAAGGCGATCCGCTCCTTACCGATTTTACCTTCAGCCATGAGTGCTTTGCACTTTGCGTTTGGCTCGAATGGCGGCAGCCCGAATTTTTTCTGCGCCGAGATCAACGTCTCGCGGCCGATGTTGTGGCGCGTGCCGCGGAATTTTTCTCCCGGGTTGCCGAGTCCGGTGAAAAGATACATGCGGCTACTATAGCCGGAGGAGGGAAATTTGCCAAGTCAGGTCGAATGCGATACAATCGCTCCATGCCACCGGAACCGGCGCAATCCCCGCCAACCCCCCAGCGGCGTTCTCCGGTTCTCCGAACCCTCGGAGAATTTTTGCGCTTGGCCCTCGTCGCCGCGGCCATTGCTCTGCCCATCCGCTATTTTATCGCCCAGCCCTTTATCGTCCGCGGGGCCTCGATGGAGCCGAACTTCGAAGACCGCGAGTACTTGGTCATTGACGAGCTTTCCTACTTCTTCCGGCCTCCTCAGCGCGGCGAGGTGGTGGTGTTCCGCTACCCCCTGAATCCCAAGGAGTACTTCATCAAGCGCATTATCGGCCTGCCCGGCGAGGCCGTGGAGATCCGGGAGGATACTATATTCATTTTCAATGCCGAGCATCCCGACGGCGTGGAGCTCCAGGAGCCGTACCTGCCCGAGGATTTCCGGTACCGCGGCGCCAGCCGCTTCACCCTCGGCCCGAACGAGTACGTGGTACTCGGCGATAACCGCGCCTTCAGTTCCGACTCCCGGAGCTGGGGCGCGCTGGAGCGCCGGTTCATCACCGGCCGCGCGGTGTTCCGCGCCTGGCCCGTCCAGAGATTCGGCCTATTGCCTCAGCCGTAAGGTTTTCCATTGTGAACCTCCATTTTAAAACTGCGTTAAGATATGATGCAAATCTACGAATACAATGCCCATTTACAAATCGCGAATACCGCATATCGTATTCGCAATTCGCGAGATTGGCATAAAATTCGCAAATTGGCATCGCATGGATGACTAGAGCCAAAGACAAACCCAAAGTGTTCCAGCGGCCGCGGGGCACGCACGACATCCTGCCGGCCGATCAGCTCCTGTGGGAGAAGATCCGCCAGTCCATCCGGCAGATCTCGCATTACTACGGTTTCGAACGGATTGATACGCCGCATTTCGAGGATACCGATCTTTTCACTGTGGGCGTCGGGAAGGCCACGGACATCGTCTCCAAGCAAATGTACAGTTTCAAGACCCGCGGCGGGGACGCCCTGACCCTCCGCCCCGAAGGCACGGCCCCGATCGCGCGGGCCTACGTCGAGCAGGGCATGGCCGCGCTGCCCCAGCCGGTCAAGCTTTCCTACACCGGCTCGTTCTTCCGGCACGAATCGCCCCAGCGCGGACGCTTTCGCGAATTCCACCAGTGGGGGCTCGAGCTCATCGGGGATGATGGTGCCGTGGCCGATGCCGAGATCATCAATGTCTTCCACCTTTTCCTCCAGGAGTGGGGGTTGAAGGATGCGGTGGTTGAGGTCAACAGCGTCGGCTGTCCGGTGTGCCGGCCGTCCTACCGGGGTCAGCTGGTCCAGTATTACCGCGCCAAGGTTCGCGGGCTCTGCCGCGACTGCAAGGACCGCTTCCGGGGAAATCCGCTCCGGCTGCTGGACTGCACCCAGGAGAAATGCCGAATCGTGAAGAAGTCAGCGCCGCAGCTTTTGGATCGCCTCTGCGAGGCCTGCCGGGGTCATTTCAAGCTTCTGCTTGAGTTTCTCGAAGAATCGGGCGTGCCCTACGCTCTGAACCCGCACTTGGTGCGCGGGCTCGATTACTATACGCGCACGGTCTTCGAAACCTTCCTCGATCGGGCCTCTACGCCCGAAATCGAAGCGGCGGCTGGCGCCGGAGCGGACCAGCCGCTTCCGGCGGTTGCCAACCCCGAGCCGGATGCGGTGCCGCCGCGTAAGCTTGCGATGGTATCCGGCGGCCGCTATGATGGGCTGGTTGAACTCGTCGGCGGGCGGCCCACGCCGGCCGTCGGCGGGGCGCTCGGCCTCGAGCGGCTGGTCGGCGCCATCCAGGAGCGGAAGGTCAAAGTCCCGGAGCCGATCAGGCCCAAAGTGTTCCTGGTCCAGCTCGGCGATCTGGCCAAGAAAAAGAGCTTCCGCATTATGGAGGAGCTCCGCCGATCCGGCATTTCGATGGCCGAATCGCTCGGCCGCGATGCCATCCGCTCGCAGCTAAAGATCGCCGATCGTCTCGGGGTCGAATTCGCCCTGATCATCGGCCAGAAGGAAGCCATTGACGGCACGGTGATCCTGCGCGAGATGTCCTCGGGCATCCAGGAGAGCATTCCCCGCGAGCGGCTGGTTGAGACGCTGAAGAAAAAACTGAAGAAATAGTATCGATGCCAATATACGAATTTACTAATGATACGAATGGTGGATTAGTATAATTCGTATTATTTCGTATATTGGCATCGATACTTGTATGGAATGTATTTTTTGCAAAATCGGCCGCGGAGAACTGCCGTCGGATACGGTCTATGAGGATGCCGAGGTGAAGGCCTTCGCCGACCTCCATCCCAAGGCGCCGGTGCATATCCTGGTGGTGCCGAAGCGGCACATTGAGTCCATCACCCACCTTGAGGCGGATCATGCCGATGTCATCGCCAAGCTCGTCTATGCCGCCAAGCGCATCGCCGCCGAGCGCGGGCTTGCAGGGTACAAGCTCGTCTTCAACGTCGGCCGCGGAGGCGGGCAGATGGTTGATCACCTGCATCTGCACCTTCTCGGCGGATGGGAGAAACCGGAGGACTGGAAGAAAGGATTTAACATATGATGCCAATCCACTAATTTTATGCCAATCAGCGAATTACGAATTCGCAATGTGTAGATTGGCATTAGATTGGCATTATTGGCATCACCAGGATGGTCTACGTAAAACGCAAAGATCGCGAAACAACGGCCTCCATGCTCCGGCGGTTCAGCCGGCGGGTGCAGCAATCGGGAATCCTTATTCGAGCCCGGAAAAACCGATTCTACCAGCCGAAAGCCTCAAAGCGCGGGCTTCGGGAGCGGGCGCTGAGGCGGTTGGCCCTCTCCAAAGAGCGGGAGCGCCTGATCAAGCTCGGCCGGCTGAAGGAAACCGACCGCCGCTAAATAAGATGCCAATCCCTGTGGTGAGCTTGTCGAACCATACAAATGGTCCATACAAATGGT
>CAYJUW010000023.1:5970-13037 GCA_964373495.1 uncultured Candidatus Saccharibacteria bacterium
CCATACAAATGGTCCATACAAATGGTATGCCAAGCAACGAATTGCGAATACCGTATTGGCGATTGATAGGTTGGCATACCATTGGCATCATATGCTGAAGGAACGCATTGAATCTGAATTGAAGCAGGCCATGAAGCGCGGGGATGCGTTGAAGCTCTCCGTACTCCGGATGCTCTCCTCGGCCGTGCATAACCGCGAGATCGAAAAACGCACCCGGAGCGGATCCGGCGCGCCGGCCGAACTCGCCGAGGACGAGATCATCCAGGTCATTCGCTCGGAGCTGAAGAAGCGCGGCGATGCCCAGGCGGCCTACGCCGCAGCCGGGCGGCCGGAGCGCGCGGAGCGGGAAGGTGCTGAGGCCAAGCTCCTGGAGCCCTTCCTGCCGCCGGAACGTTCGGATGCGGAGCTCGCCGAAGTTATTGGCGAAGGGTTTCAAACGCTCGGGGTAACCTCGGCCAAGGATTTCGGTACGCTCATGGGCTGGGTGATGGCGCGGGTCAAGGGCCAGGCCTCCGGCGAGCGGGTGCGCTCGCTGATCCAGGAACGGTTCTCGCGCGTTCATCCCGTTACCACCAGGAAACCGCGGGCGTAAGACCGTGGCGGAATGGCAGCCCAACGCGAAGCGACTCATGGGGACCACGGTGGTGAGGCCGTGGTAACGGGATTCATGACGATTGAGCTTGTCAATCGGAGCGCCCGCCGTCTGCCGCTCCGGCGCTTGGAGAAGACGACCCGGCGGATCGCGAGGGCGCTCGAACGCCTGGGCCGCGGGAAGCCCGACCGCCGGGCGCTCGTTGTGGCCTTTATCTCCGATGCCGAGAGCGAGCGGCTGAACAGGCGCTTTTTGAAAAAACCGGGACCGGCCACGGTACTCTCTTTCGAGTACCCTGCCGCGGCTGAGATTGTGCTGGCCCCGGCGTTCATCCGGAAGCGCGCGCGCCGCTTTGGCGTATCTCTGGCCACAATGATCGAACGGTTGATCGCGCACGGTGCGGTGCACCTGGCCGGCTATCACCACGAGCGGTCATGGCGGCAAGCCGAGCGCTTCGAGCGGATTGAGCGGGAATTCCTCACCCGCCTGAAAATCCAAAATCCCAAATTACAAATCACAAATAAATTCCAATGACCAAAATCCTAAATTCCAAATGTGTTTTGAATTTGAAATTTGGAATCTGGAGTTTGTTTGGAATTTGGAATTTGGAATTTGGAATTTCGTAGTATGCGGAGCCTTGCGGTGGGTATTGATATCGGGACGAGCGCGGTAACGACCGTGGCCGCCCGGCAAATGAAGGGCGGGAAACTGCGTATTTTCGGCGTGGGCCGGGCTCAGGGCGGCGGAATGAGGAGAGGGGTGATCGTGGATGTGGAGGAGGTGTCCAAGACCCTCCGGGCCTCTGTGGCCGAAGCCAGCCGCGCGGCCGGTACGGCCATCCGCAGTGCGGTCGTCGGCATTGGCGGCGTTCACTTGGGATCGTCGAGCGCCCGCGGGGTGGTGGCCTCCTCCCGGGCCGATGGCGAAATCACCGAGGAGGACGTGGCCCGGGCCGTCCGGGCCGCCGAGGGGTTCATCGCCAAGAATCCCAACCGCGAGATCATCCACATCATCCCGCGCGAGTTTAAGATTGACGGACTGGGCGGAGTCAGTGATCCGGTAGGCATGTCGGGGATGAAGCTCGAGGTGGAGGTCCTGGTCGTGGACGGCTCCAAGCCGGCGCTTCAGAACATCATCCGTGCGGCCGAACTCGTGGGCTTGGAGGTTGAGGACTGGGCGGCCAGCACCCTTGCCGCCTCCGAACTCCTGCTGACGAAACAGTCCAAGGAGCTCGGGGTCATGCTCCTTGATCTGGGCGCGGGCACGTCGGACTTTGCCATCTTCGAGGAGGGCCGGGCGCTCGATGTCGGGGCCATCCCCATTGGCGGGAGCCACATCACCTCGGACATCGCCATTGGCCTGCGTACCTCGGTGGCTGCGGCCGAGGCGATCAAGCTCCGGTACGCCGAATCTCTGCGTGCCGAACGTTCGGGAAAGCGCCAGATGCTTCAGCGTGCGGAATTCGTGAGCGGTGATTCATCGGTTGTCGCCGTGCGCGACCTCGCGGATATCGTCGGCGCACGGCTCACCGATATCTTCGAATTGGCCACCAAGGCCCTGAAGCGCGTCGGCCGGGCCGGGCTCCTGGCCGGCGGCGTAGTGCTTGCCGGTGCCGGCGCGGATATCCCCGGCATTCAGGACGTGGCCCGCCGCGAGCTCAAGCTGCCCGCGGAGGTCGCGCGGGCGATTAGCCGGGACGATCTCGAGGACGTCATCCCGCCGCGCCTGGCCATTCCGGTGGGTTTGATCCTCTGGCAGCGCGGGCGTACCGGCTTTGCCGCTCCGCACGCTGGCCGGCGCTGGAGCGGCTGGGTCGAGGAGTTCAAGCGCCTGGCCCGCACCTTCATCCCGTAATGAGATGCCAATCCCTGTGGTGAGCTTGTCGAACTATACAAATTCTATGCCAATCAACGAATTGCGAATACGGCTGTATACGGATTCGCAATTATTCGTACAATTGGCGTAAGGCAGGCAACATATTTTTTACCACGTATTTTTGTTTTATCAAGTTTACCCTTTATCGCTTTTCTGGTACCCCCAATATAGGAAAACAATAGTGAAATTGCCGGCTTTTCAATCATGCCGGCCGGCCGGCCCGCATGGGCAGCCGTAGCGAGGATGAGCCGTACTGCGGTGCCTGCTCTCAAACCCGAACTCGAAACCTTTGCGCGGATCAAAGTCGTTGGCGTGGGCGGATCGGGCTCCAAAGCCGTCACCCGCATGGTCGAGCGCAAGATTCACGGCGTTGATTTCATCGCCGTGAATTGCGATGCCCAGGATCTTCACCAGGCCAAAGCCCAGACCAAGATCCACATCGGCAAGAACCTGACCAAGGGTCTGGGCGCGGGCATGAACCCCGAGCTCGGCCGACAGGCCGCCGAGGAGAACCGCGATGAGATTGCCGACGCGATCAAGGGCGCGGACATGGTCTTCGTCACCAGCGGCCTCGGCGGCGGCACCGGCACTGGGGCCTCACCCATCGTCGCCGAGGTGGCCAAGGAATCCGGGGCGCTCACCGTCGGCGTGGTGACCAAGCCCTTTGCCTTTGAGGGGGCGCAGCGCATGCGCATCGCCGAGGAGGGCTGGGTCAAGCTCCGCGATCGGGTGGATGCGCTGATCACCATTCCCAACGACCGACTGCTCTCGCTGGTGGACAAGACCACCTCGCTTCTCTCGGCGTTCTATCTTTGCGACGACGTGCTTCGCCAGGCGGTGCAGGGCATCTCCGATCTCATCACCCTGCCCGGGCTGATCAATGTCGACTTCGCCGATGTCCGGGCGGTGATGCAAGATGCCGGATCGGCCCTGATGGGGGTGGGTGTGGCCTCGGGCGAGGACCGGGCCGGCACTGCGGCCCGGGCCGCGGTGAATTCCCCGCTCCTCGATCTTTCCATTGACGGCGCCCGGGGCGTGCTCTTTAACGTCTCGGGCGGGCCGGATATGACCATGTGGGAGATCAATGAGGCGGCCAAGGTGATTACCGAGTCGGTGGATAAAGAGGCCCGGATTATCTTCGGCGCGGTGCACGATGAGCGGCTGAAGAAGGGTGAGTTCAAAATCACCGTGATCGCCACCGGATTTTCCGGCCTGAGCCCCAAAGTCATGCCCGAGGCGAAGAAGGTCGCGGACGGCTTTCTTCCTAAAGCCGTTCCTCCGGCCGCGTCTCTGAAGACCGAGCCGGAAGAGGAGGAGTGGGGCGCGGTGCCGGCGTTTCTGCGCCGTCGGAAGTGACGCATTCGTCCGCGAGCGCGGAGCGCGCGCGGCTACGAATGCGTCATCCTGTGGGCGAAGCCCAAAGGATCTCTCCAGCGGAGCTGGAGCCGCGAATGCGTCATCCCCAGCAGAGCGAGGGATCCTGGCGTCATCCCGAGGCCCGCGAGAAGCGGGACGGACGAAGGACCTTCCGCGTCGAGCAGGGCGACGAGGGGTCTCCGGCGGCCTGAACAGGCGTCTGGCAACCCGAAGGCCGAATTTTTAAAAAATTTTCTCCGAACCGTCGGGCCAAAGGCGATGTCCTAGCACATCGCCTTTCTCGTTTCTCTTGTCAAAGAAATTTTTCGTTGCTTGACTGGCTCCCGGGCCTGGTTATCCACACGACATTTCCTTTTCCCTCCCGAGGCGGGCGGGTACAATGGCCATACGTAAACTTACTGCTTGCCTCCGATCCCGCTGGAAGCGGGGATGAGTTGCAAGCAGTAATCCCGAGTCCCGCGAAAAGCGGGACGAGGGATCTCGGTAGTCCAGCTACCCATACCGCCATGCCCGAATCTACGCTCACGCCGTCCCGAAGCGTTGAAACAAAAAAAATCGGTTCGCCTTTGCCGTTGGTTCGCCTGTTCAGCGCGTCCGGACGGCATCCCTTCAATGAGGTGGAGTGGGACACGCGCACCATTGTGCTCAAGGACATGAACGGGGCGAGCCGCGAGGAGCCGGATTGCGAATTTCCCGTGTTCTGGTCGCCCCATGCCGCCAACATCGCCGGTTCCAAGTACTTCCGCGGCCGCATTGGCTCTCCGGAACGCGAGCGCTCGGTCAAGCAGATGATCGGCCGGGTGGCCCGCACCATCCGCGAGTGGGGCCTCGCGTTCGGATACTTCGATTCAGCGGTCGCCGCCGACGTGTTCGGTGACGAACTCACGCACCTCCTCCTTTACCAGAAGGCCGCCTTTAATTCGCCGGTGTGGTTTAACGTCGGCGTGGAAGCCAAACCGCAGTGCAGCGCCTGCTTCCTCCTCGCCGTGGAGGATACGATGCAATCCATCCTCGATTGGTACTACACCGAGGGCATGATCTTCAAGGGCGGATCCGGATCGGGCGTCAACCTCTCGCCGCTCCGCTCCTCCCAGGAAACGCTCTCCAAGGGCGGGCATTCCTCCGGACCGGTTTCGTTCATGCGCGGAGCCGATGCCGTGGCCGGTTCAATCGCTTCGGGCGGTTCCACCCGGAGAGCAGCCAAGATGGTGGTGCTCAACGCCGACCACCCCGACATCCTGCCGTTCATCCGCTGCAAAGCAGAGGAAGAAAAAAAGATTCGCGCCTTCATGGCCGCCGGCTACGATATGCAGGATTTGAACAACGACGCCTGGAAGTCCATCCAGTACCAGAATGCGAACAATTCGGTGCGGGTCACCGGCGAGTTTATGGCGGCGGTGGAATCCGGCGGCCTGTGGCAGACGCGCTACGTGACCAGCGGAGAGGTCGCGGAGGAATTCAAGGCGCGCGAACTCATGCGCGAGATCGCCGAGGCCGCCTGGGCCTGCGGCGATCCGGGCATCCAGTTTGATACGACCATCAACGACTGGAACACTGCGGCCAACACCGGCCGGATCAACACCACAAATCCTTGTGGCGAATACAATCATCTTGACAATTCGGCATGTAATCTTTCTTCGATAAATTTGCTGAAATTCCTGCGTGAAGACGGCACATTTCAGGTGGAGGAGTTCTGCCAAGCGGTGCGGGTCATGATCCTGGCCCAGGACATTATCGTGGACGGATCGGGCTATCCCACGGAGAAGATTAGCCGTACGGCCCACGATTTCCGCGAACTCGGCTTGGGTTACGCCAATTTGGGCGCGCTTTTGATGGCCCTCGGCCTGCCCTACGATTCCGACGAGGCGCGCTCGAGCGCTGGGGCCATCACCGCGCTCATGACCGCCGAGGCCTACCGCTATTCGGCCGAGATTTCACAGCGCATGGGACCTTTTGCCGGTTTTACGGTGAACCGCGAGCCAATGCTCCGGGTGCTGGCCAAGCACCGCGCGGCCGCCTCGGCGGTGGATCGCGCCAAGGTCTTTGATCCGGCGATCTACGATGCCGCAGCGAACGCCTGGGACGGAGCCGTCGAACTCGGCGAGCGATACGGCGTGCGGAATTCACAAACCACCCTGCTGGCTCCGACCGGGACCATCGCGCTCATGATGGACTGCGACACCACGGGCGTGGAGCCGGATTTTGCGCTGGTCAAGATGAAGTCGCTCGTCGGCGGCGGCGTGATGAAGATCGTCAACCGCACCGTGCCCCGGGCTCTCAAGCGCCTCGGCTACGCCGAGCCGGAGATCGCCGACATGGTTCAGCACATCGAGGAGCGGGGGACCATTGAGGGCGCGCCGCACATCAAGGGAGAGCACTTGGCCGTCTTTGACTGCGCCGTGAAACCGATGACCGGCACGCGGTCCATCTCCTGGCAGGGGCACGTGAAGATGGTGGCCGCGGTGCAGCCCTTCCTTTCGGGCGCGGTTTCGAAGACCTTCAACATGCCGTACGAAACCACGGTGGAGGAAATCATGGAGGCCTATATCATGGCCTGGAAGATGGGCATCAAGGTTTTTGCCGTCTACCGCGACGGCTCCAAGACCGCCCAGCCCCTGGTGACGGTGAGCGGCAAAGGCGGCGAGGCCTCCGCGCAGCAATCTGCCCTTGGCTTGAAGCCAACGCGCCGCCACCTCCCGCCGACCCGCGGCTCGGAGACCCACAAGTTCTCCATCGCCGGGCACGAGGGTTACCTGACCTACAGCATGTACGAAGACGGCAGCTTGGCCGAGATGTTCGTGCGCATGGCCAAGCAGGGCTCGACCCTGGCCGGGCTCCTGGATGCGCTCGGCTTGACCGTTTCCGTGGCCCTGCAGTACGGCGTGCCGCTGAAGGATCTGGTGCGGAAATTCGCCTATGGGCGCTATGAGCCGGCCGGATTCACCGCCAACCCCGATATCCAGGTTGCCACTTCGATTACTGACTACATGTTCCGGTACCTGGCCAAGCGTTTCCTCACGCCGCAGGAGCTCGTGGAGCTCGGCATTAACGGGCATTCTCCGGCTCCGGCCGAGACCTTGCCCTCAAACGAGGCGCCGAAGCTGGGGCCGGTGACGGCCACGGTCTGGGCCGATTCGGTCTGCCGTTCCTGCGGCGGGATGCTGATCCAGACCGGATCGTGCAAGACCTGTTTACAATGCGGCTCGACTACCGGCGGGTGCTA
>CAYJUW010000024.1:0-12813 GCA_964373495.1 uncultured Candidatus Saccharibacteria bacterium
GAAGTACGGGATCGCGCACTCTAACCTCACTTCGTTCGGGATGGTGCGGTGACTTAATTCACTTAACACATTTCACATTACAAATTCGATAATGGCCATTCGACTCCCATCGCTCTTGCGCGGCGCCAGTTTGGTGATGCGGGTGTACCCGCCGCGCCGGTCTTTCAGGCGCGGGGCAACGCGGACGGCCAGTTCCTTTGCCGCCGCTTCCGGCAGACGCGCTCCCAGGAGCCGCCGGCTGGCGAGGGTTCCGGCCTTTGCCGCCGTGACCAATTTTTCAATCATCGGCTTGAGTTCCTTGGCTTTGGCCTCGGTGGTCTTGAGCCGTTCGTGCATGACCAGTTGGTAGGCCAGCGTACGGAAAAGGGCTTTCCGCTGGTCGCGGGTGCGGCCGAATTTCCGTCCTTTCTTGAGATGCCTCACCGTAGGTGTTAGGTATTAGGTATTAGGTGTTAGGTGGCTTACACCTTACACCTATCACCTTGCGCCTCACTGTTTCAACGTAAGCCCGAGGTTCCCCAACGCTTTCTTGATTTCAATGATGCCTTTGTCACCGAGCCCCTCGATGTCGCGGATTTTCTTCTCGGTTTTCCTGGCCAGCGCCCCGACGTTCTTGATGCCGGCGTTGGCGAGCGCATTCAGGGTGCGCGTGGAAAGCTCGAGGTCTTCAACCTTCTTTTTGGAGACCTGTTCCTCGAAGGAATCAACCGCCTCGCCCCGCATGGCCGGGGCGGCCTCGGGTGCGGGGGCGGCCTCGACGGGCTTGGTCCGGGTGGGCTCGGCGAAGACCCCCGCAAGCACGCTGAATTGCTCCTGGAGGATCTTGGCCGCAGACGAAAAGGCCTGACGCGCAGAAATCGTGCCGTCGGTTTCGATGTGGAACCGCACGCGATTGTAGTCGGTGCGCTCGCCGACGCGCATGTTCTCCACCTCGCAGTTGACCAGGCGAATGGGCGAGAATGCGGCATCGAGGGCGATCATGCCGATCTCAACCCTTTCCTTCCGCTGGGCTTCAACGGGCTGGTAGCCGACCCCGCCCTCCACGACGAGCTCCATGGCCAGTGCGGCTTTCTTGTCGGTCAGCGTGGCGATAAGCTGTTCCGGGTTGACGACTTCGAGTTGGGAGGGCACCTTGATATCCGCGGCCGTTACCCGCTGCTCGCCCTTGGCGCGCAAGGTCGCCGTATAGGGTCCGCTCCCATGCATGCGCAAGCGCACCTGCTTCAAGTTAAGGGTGAGCTCGATCATGTCCTCCAGGACTCCGGGGAGCGTGGTGAACTCATGCGCCACTCCCTCAATTTTCATCGAAGTGATCGCCGCTCCTTCGAGCGAGGAGAGGAGGACGCGGCGGATGGCGTTGCCGATGGTGTGGCCGTAGCCCGGCCAGAGCCCCTCAATTTCAAAGACGGCGCGGTTCTCTTCTTCGAGGATGATCTTGGGTTGTTGGGGAGGTGGAATCATAACCATGGTGCCAATCGACGAATTTTATGCCAATTCGGCGAATATGCGAATACGCATTCGCAATTTGTAGATTGGCATTTCATTCGCATCATTGGCATCACATCTAGCGTGAATAGAACTCAATGACCTTGCTCATATCGAGTGACGCGTGTTCATCGCCCGCCGTCGGGAGTTGTTTCATCCGTCCGCTCCATTCCTCGGCCGATACTTCCAGCCACTCCGGCGGCTGATGTTTTTTTAAGCGCTCGGCGATACCGGCCAACCAGGGATGGCTGCGGCTGGCTTCGCGGATGGTCAGCCGATCTCCCGGCCGGAGGAGGTGCGACGGGCTTCGGACCCGCCGGCCGTTCATCAGGAGGTGACCGTGGCTCACGAGCTGGCGCGCGACGCGGCGCGAGGGGCCAAACCCCATCTTAAAGACGGCCGAATCCGTACGGCGCTCGAGCCGTTCAATCAGCGCTTGGGTTTTGGAGCCCTTTAGGGAGTCCGCCGCGGCCTTCGCGTAGCGCTTGAGCTGGGTGTCGGAGAGGCCGTAGAGGAAGCGAATTTTCTGCTTCTCGCGAAGTGCGGCCCCGAATTCGGAAAGCCCCCGGCCCCGGCGGCCGCGCTTCGAGCCGTGCATGCCCGGCGGGTAGGGGCGGCGGGCCATGGCCGATTTGGGCGTGGCGTCGCGTTCGGCTTTGAGGAAGAGCCGTTCTCCCAGGCGGCGTTGAACTTTCGAGGTGGAGTAGAGTTTCATAACTCCCAAGATGCCAATCTACAAATCTTATGCCAATTCGCGAATTGCGAATATCGTATTGGCAATTTGTAGATTGGCATGAAATTCGCTGATTGGCATCACCTGCGCGTCGTTAGACGCGCCTGACTTTTTTTGGTCGGGGGCCATTATGCGGCAAGGGCGTGACGTCCTTGATGAATGAAATGTTCATGCCGCGATTGGCCAGCGCCCGGATGGCCGACTCGCGGCCGGATCCGACGCCCGTTACCAGCACAGTCACTTCCTCAAGGCCGATACGCCTGGCCTTTTCGGCGACGGCTTCGGCCACGCGGGCCGCGGCAAACGGCGTGGCTTTCTTCGTGCCCTTGAACCCCAGGGTTCCCGCCGAGGACCAAGCCAGCACATTCCCGTGGCCGTCGGTAAGGGAGATTATGGTGTTGTTGTAGGTGGCGAGCACATTGACTACGCCTCTCCGGACGCCCGGGCGGGACGCTTCGGGCGCGTGGACCTGTTCGCGCTTGGCCTCGAGCCGCTCGCCTTCCTTGGTGAGTTCTTCTGCGGTTTGTTTGATGATGCGCTTCTTGCCCATATTGCTTCGCAACGCAATGATGCCAATCTACGAATCGTATGCCAATCTGGCGAATCGCGAATACGGATGTAACGCAGATTCGCAATTTGTAGGCTGGCGTCCCATTTGCAGAATTGGCATCACATTAGGTGGGGCTACCCGCCGGTTTCCTCCCGGACCCCATGGTCTTGCGGACATTCCCCCGCCGGGTGCGCGAGTTCGTCTTGGTGCGCTGTCCCCGCACCGGCAGGCCGCGGATGTGCCGGAGGCCGCGGTAGGACCCGACGTCCTTGAGGCGCTTGATGTGCATCATGACTTCCCGCCGGAGCTCGCCCTCGATCACGTAGTTCTTCTCGATAATCTCGCGGAGGCGGTTGATCTCCTCCGGCGCTAACTCCTTGGCGCGTTTGGCCGGATCAACCTTGGCCGAGGCCACGACCCGGCGCGAGGCCGGAATGCCAATGCCATAGATATACGCCAGGGCGTATTCTATTTTCTTGTTGTCGGGGATATTGGTGCCAACAATCCTCATGGATGTAGAAGCAAAACGTACGCAAACGGTTGCGCAACATTAGACGCAAGTTGCGTTTTGGTTTGCGTTACCATTGCGTTTATTTTTGCTTCTAGTCATTTAGCCTTGGCGCTGCTTGTGTTTCGGATCGCTCTTGCAAATGACATACAACCGCCCTTTGCGGCGCACTACCTTGCAGTTCTGGCACATTTTTTTGACCGAAGCCCGTACTTTCATGCTGCTTCGCAGCGCAATGATGCGAATCTACGAATGTCATGCGAATCTACGAATTGCTAATGCGGATTCGCATATTCGCAATTTGCCAGATTGGCATACAATTCGCATATTGGCATCACTTGAGCCGGTATACGATCCTGCCCTTGGTTTCGTCGTAGGGCGAAAACTCAACGCGGACCCGGTCGCCGGGCAGAACCCGGATGTGACGGAGGCGCATCTTCCCGGAGAGGTGGGCGAGGATCCTGGAGCCATCATCGAAACGCACCCGGAAGAGGGTGCTCGGCAGCGCTTCTTCAACGACTCCTTCCTTAAAAATCCGTTCTGTTGCTGCCATCAGGGATACCCCGGGAATATATCACTATGCCATTCATTAATCAAGCTGGTTAAGCGAGTTACGCAAATTAAGTGAATTAAACTTTAACCGGTCGGCTTAATCTGCTTAATTTACTTCATTCACTTAATACGCTCGCCATTTGCTACGCGGGCGGTTCAATTTCAATCCTCAATCCGCCCGGCCGCTGGGGGATGAACCAGAGCCAGGCCGGGAAACGCTTGATCCGGAAGGATTCGATTTCCCGGCGGCTGGCAAGATAGGCCTCGGCTTTTTCCGGCGTGGAGGCGCGGAGGACGGCCGCAAGTCCGGGGAGGTCCGGTTCCTCGTAGTAGTGGAGTTTGCCGCTGGCCGTGAACGTGAGCTCGCCGGCGCCCGATTTAAAACGGGCATCGCGGATGGCAAGTTCCGGCTGGGCCGGCGGGAATTTTAGGGTGAGGCCGGGCGCCGGTGGGAGCGCGGCGATGGCGGCGAGCGTCTCGGCGAGTTGGAAGCGGGAGAGCGCCATAAGGCGCCCGCGGGCGGAAACCGTCACCGGATAGCGCTCATGCCGTTCTCCGGCTTTGGGACTTTCAATGGAAACGATGACTACCTCGCGGCCGCCGTCGGGCACGAGGAAGTCCTCGGCCGGCGGTGATTTGGTTTTCAGCTCGCCCGAGAGCTTGGCGACGATCTCGCGGGTGAGGTCTTCGCTTGCGCGGCGCAGATCCTCCTCGGTTACGATCCGGGCCTCGCCCACGAAACCCCCGGAAAATCCCTGTTCCGCCTTGGCGGAGAAGCCCTGGTACTTGGGCGAGCCGCGGAAACCAGGAATGCGGAACTCGGTGGGCCCGATGTTGTAGGCCTCGCCGGGTTCATCGGCAATGGCCACGGCGGCGATCGAGGTCGGGACAATCTGCCCGGCCTCGACCTTAGCGCCGGGGACGGTGAGCGTGTCGCGGAGGCGATAGATTTTGCCGGAGGGCGCCTGCAGGCGCGTGGATGACACCAAGGTCTGGGGCGAGGAGCTATAGGCGTTGAAGAGGAGTACCCGGCCCTCTGATCGCGTGGTGACGAATTTTTTCCCCGAGGCCTCGTACTCTTTGGTCATGGTGGCGCTTGTGCCGACGAGGAGGGCCGGGATCCGCCGCGCTCCGGGATCGGGATCTGCCCGTTCGGCGTCGGCGGTGATCGCCGCCTCGATCGGCGCCGAGGAGCGGACCGGGTACAGGGTGATGACGTAGGAGGGAAAGGCGAACGTCGGGAGCACCAGCGCGAGCGCCGCGATCAGGCCGAGCGTGCAAAGAGCGATTGTTCGGCGGATGCGCCGCCATCGATTCGCATCCGGCTCCCAGGTGCGTACCGGGATGGGGCCGGCCTCTTCGGCGTCCGCGGGCGGGGTTTGGAGCACGGCGAACGCTGGGCGTTTCTCAACGGTGCTCGGGACAGGCGCCGCCGGCGGAGCGGCCCTTTTCCGGCCTCGGTGGATTCGAGCCGGGAGCCGACGCCTCGGCGCGGGCGGGATGATATCCCGGACGATCCCGGCCTCAGCCGGACCGCCGCGCTCCCCGAGGGGCGGCACCGCTCCGTCCTGAAGCGCTTTGAGATCTTTGAGGTAGTCCATGCGTCGTATGAAACCCTAAATCTTAAGCACCAAATCCCAAACAAGTTCAAAACCCGAATGCCCAAAACTCAAAACGCGTTTTGAATTTTTGATTTTGGCCATTGTGATGTGCGCAGGGTTTCGGGTTTACGTCATCGCATTACTCTTGCGCGATTACTCTACCACGTCGGCGGGGAGGAATTCGAGCGTTCTCACCTGCCCGGTGAGGCGGCCGACGAGGGAAGCCAGGGCAACATGTTCCGGACCTCGGAGCGGCGGTACGGCGTTGCGGAAGCCGAGCGCGGCAAAGCGTTCCGCGCCGAGGACTTCAAGCGCGATGTGATCAAGAAAGGTCAGCTCCTGGAACCAGGACTTGGCGGTAAGGATTTCCGAAATTATAGAGAGATGCGCCCCGCCGCCGAGGAGGTAGACGCGCTCCGGCAAGAGGCAGCGCTCTTCGGCCGCCAGGAGCCCGACGAGGTCGGCCAGCCAGGCCTCGGCCGCCTCCGCCACCGCCGCGGCCGCGGCCGCGGCGGCGCGCTTCGGGAGCACGGCGGCGCCGAGCTGGCGTTTGATGCGCTCGGCTTCGGCTGGCTCGGTGCCGAGCCGTTTGGCAATGGCGGCGCTGAACGCATTGCCGCCCCGCTCGAATCGGCCGATGGCGCATACGGCGCCGTCGCCGATCAGGGTTACCTCGGTCGCCTTGGCCCCGATTTTAATGACCAGGGCATCGGAGACCTTGAGGAGCGAGATAATGGCCGAGGCCACGGCGGCCTGATCGGAAATGAAGCGGACCTCCATCCCGCCCCAGCGCGCGCGCATCCGGTCGAGCGCCTCTCCGTAGGCCTTCTGGGCGTACGTGGCAAAGACGCTGATCTGGACGTTCCGTCCCGCCGTGGCCCGGGTGGGACGCTCGATCCGATAGCCGTTAATGGCCAGCCGGAAGGGCACCAAACTGGCCAGAACGTAGGAGGCATTGGCAACGGATTTCACCCGGTGCGTTCGCGCATAGTCCTTGAGGATTCGGATGAGCTCCTCGGCGTGGAGCGGAGCGGAAGGCCGTTCGCGGGAGTGTTCTACGGTATCGACCTCGTTCCTGATTAAGCGGCTGCCGATGCCGATGAGTACGCCATCAGGAATGCGGCTTCCTCGGCGCAAGTAGTGGAAGATGAGGCGCCGCACGTGTTCGTCAATCAGCGGGATGAGATCGATTTCCCGCTCCCGTGACGGCAGTTCGATATAGTGCGTGTCGAGCGCGAGCCGGTCGCGGTCGGTCGCATCGAAAAAGATCGAGCGGATGGCCGTAGGCGAGCCGATGTCAATGGCAATGAAAAACTTCGGTTTGACTTTGGAGGTGAGCCCTACGCCAAGCGCCATGGGGACAGTATAGCACGGATAAAATCCTAAGCTCGAAATCCTAAATTCTAAACAATCTCAAAACTCAAATGACCAAAATTCAAAACGTTTCGTGCTTTGAACATTTGGATTTTGAATTTGGGATTTGTTTAGAGTTTAGAGATTAGGGTTTAGGGTTTCAAGCACGCTAGGGCTCCACAATGGCTCGAATTCTCCTGACCCCGGCACTCGACGATTCCTCCTTTGTGATTTTAAAACGGCCTATCTCGCCGGTCCGCGATACGTGCGGCCCGCCGCAGAGCTCGCGCGAGCGCACCTCGCCGGTGGCCGGATCGGCTACGGTGTAGACCTTGACCACGGGCGGGTACTTCTCGCGGAAGAAGGAGAGCGCTCCGGTCTTGGTCGCCTCTGCGTAGGCCATCTCTGCGACCGTCACCGGCAGATCGCGGCGTACGGCTTCGTGTACCCGATGCTCGATCGCGGCGATTTCGGCCGGGGTGAGCTTGCGGGGAAAGGTGAAGTCAAAGCGGGTCCGCTCGGCAGTGATGTCGGAGCCGTCTTGCCGAACGTTCGGCCCGAGGACGTCCCGGAGCGCTGAATGCAGCAGATGGGTGGCGGTATGGAGCCGGGTAACCTTTTTGAGTTCCGCTTCATCAGCGGCCTTGAGCTCCCCGGTGTCCAGGAGCAGGCCGTGCCCGCCGAATTTCCGTTCCTGACCGGCGCGGGAAATTTTCTGGTGGCGGGCAAACTCGGTATCAAAGGCCTCTCGGGTGAGCGCTCCCGCTTTGGCTCCGCCGAGTTCTTGTAAAATTTCAAACGGCAGGCCGTAGGTTTCGTAGAGCTTGAAGGCCGCGGCGGCGTCAATGGCCGGCAGTTTTTCAAGCTCGCGCATTCCCCGCGCCATGGTCGTGGAGAACTTCTCGCGCTCGCCGCCAAACTCCTGGCGGATGGCATCGCCTTCCGGTATCAGCGCGGGGTAGGCGCCGCCGTAGTGGTGGATGACTTCATGGAGCATGGCATCGGCAAGGTGCGGCGGCAGCCGGTGGAGATGCTCGTAGGCTATGACCCGCCGCATGAGCCGCCGCAGCACGTAGCCGGCTTCTTTATTGGAGGGCTTCAGACCGTCGGCCAGGAGAAAGGCGATGCCCCGGATATGATCGCCGATGATGCGTTTCGTCCGAACCGGCAGCCCATCGGGCAGGAGTGCCAAGAGCGGGAGGAAGAGGTCGGTTTCGAAAATGGTCGGCGTGTCCTGCAGCGCCATGGCCAGACGCTCAAGCCCCATGCCCGTATCAACGCCATGTTGCTTCAGCGGCTCGAGGGTCTTATCCGGCCGGCAGTAGTATTCATTGAACACGATGTTCCAGATTTCGGTATTGCGGACGTAGATTTCGGCCGTCGGCCCGCAGGGCCCTTCGCCTCCGGTGGGACCCCAGAAATTATCAGTCCGCCCCCGCTTCGCTATGCGGATAGTAGGGTCTGACCCTACTAGGAGCTTCCGCCAGATTATTTCTGACTCGGTGTCGGGAGGGACTTCAGCGTCTCCTCCGAATACGGTCACAAAATCAATGGGCAAGCGCAAGAGTTGGAAAAAATCATAGGCGTAGCGGATGGCCTCCTCTTTGAAATAACTGCCAAAGGAAAAATTCCCGAGCATTTCAAAAAACGTCAGGTGCGACTCGTCCCCCACCTCATCAATGTCCGAAGTGCGGAAGCTCTTCTGGATGGAAGCGGTGTTCCGGGAGCCGAAGTCATTCATCGGGTCGGCCTCGCCGGTGTAATACTTTTTGAACTGCTGCATGCCGGCGGTGGTCAGGAGCACCGAAGGGTCATCCGGAATCAACGAAGAAGACGGCACGACTGCATGGCCGCGCTTGGCGAAGAAATCGAGGAAGCGCTTTCGGATTTCCGTTGAGTCCATGACCTTCAGTAAATCAGAAAAATAAACGCATTTCAACGGCAAAAAAGAGCCCCGCGGTAAACTCACGCGGGGCGTTGTCGTAGGTATCTGGCCGATCTCGGCCAGGATAATTGCGCGATAGGGCTCCTTGCCATGGTTCAGCTTCGCTCCGGGTTTCCCCTTCACTAGCTGACGCTGGGTCTCCAACCGTTCTTGCGCGCTTGGCCGGCGCACATCCGGGTCAGAGAGTCTAGACCCCCAGTACCGTGTTTTCCGTGCTCGTCTCGAGCCTTCCACCGGCTACGGCCGGCGAACCCGACTTTTGGCTTTGGTGTGCCCGAAGGCACTTGCGCATCCTCGGCCGGTGTCGTCAGGTATTACTCGGATAAGCCGCGAAGCAGCGCTCCCCTATTCAGGAGGGCATGTCCCGCCGCCCCGTCGGGCTGCGGTAGCTGGCATCGCGTTTCGAGGCGTTACCCGCACCGCCCTGGAGCCAGGGCTGCATTGGTGCGCACCCGCACGGTTTTCGACGATGCCTCGTCGAACCCACAACTTGGACCCTATACGGCCCTTCTCCCGCCTGCGCTTGCGCGCCGGCGAAATCGAGCGGATCGAAGGTACTGCAAATGTAAAACTACACTACTCGTATGCAGAAAAATGGTCAAGCCCCGATGGGGAAAACCTGTGGATAGAAAACCTAGCTAATTATAGCCCCGCCGAGCATTTCTATATCCTGAGCCGAGTCTAAGGACTTCCGCTGATAGAACACAATAGATTGCCCCGGCGTCACCGCCCGCTGGGGCTCCTCGAACACTACGCAGATGGACGCAGATGGAAACGCAGATGCACGCAGATGATCTGGGCCGATCTGCGTATTATCTGCGTTATTCTGCGTAACAAGGCAGGGTTGTAGCGGCTGGCGATACCGAATCCTGGCTTCACAGCGCAGCGGGAATCCGCCGGCTGGCGGACGGCCGGAGATCCAGTTGACGTCCGTGGCCGCGAGCTCGCGCCGGAAGAGCGCGCCATCATACGGCCCCTCACCTACCACGAGAGTATTGGTGCGTAAATCTTTGTCGGCAACGTAGTAGGGAATCCCGCCCCCGCCTTCGGCGGGGGGCTCCCGCCTCGTCTCCGCCGAGGCGGAGCGGGCGCCCGCTTGTGCGGGGCGGCCCGCCTGTTGCGGGGTTCGCCCATCTGCCCTTTGCGAGATTTGATGTGCTGATGGGCGGCCGCTAATGCCAAGGTGGCGCTGGCCAATGGTGAAGAACTCGACTCCGGGATGTTCCCCTACCATCTGGCCGGCCGTGGTCAGCACCCGGCCCCGCCGCTCCGGGATGTAGGTTTTCAGAAAATCGCGGACGCTGATTTCGCCGATGAAGCACACGCCCTGCGAATCCGGCTTTTCGGCCGTAGGCAGGCCAAAGCGCCGGGCCATCTCGCGTACCTCCGGCTTGGTGTATTCGCCGATGGGAAAGAGACAGTGCGCCAACTGTCCCTGGGTGAGTGTCCAGAGGAAGTAGGATTGGTCCTTATTGAGATCTCGAGCAATTTTCAATTTACAATTTTCAATTTTCAATGAATTTTTCAATGATCCAATTTTCAAGTTTGAAAATTTAGGAATTGAAGCATCGTTTGAAAATTGAGAATTGATAATTGGGAATTCTGGCTTACGTTTGACATAATGCCCCGTAGCAATGAAATCAGCGTCCGCCCTGAGCGCATGTTCAAGAAATAGTCCGAACTTGATGCGGCGGTTGCACATCACGTCCGGATTGGGCGTCCTCCCGGCCGCGTATTCGCGTATCATGTACTCCACCACCGCCTTGCGGTATTCCTCGCTGAAATCCCAGGTCTGGAACGGGATGTCGAGGGTTGCGGCCACCCGCATGGCATCCATGCGATCCTGAAACTGCTGCCGGCACACGCCGTTAAACGGTTTCTCGTTTTCGGATTTCGGATTTCGGATTTCGGATTTCCCAGCGTCAGCCGGGTCCCACATCTTCATGTGAATGCCGTAAACTTCAAACCCGCGCTCCTTTAAGAGCGCCGCGGCCACGCTGGAATCCACGCCCCCCGATAAGGCAATGAATACTTTTTTTCTACTTTGGGTCATGCTGAAAAGTTTGCTCCAAGGCAGCCCCGTAGTGAGCTGTGCTCCACTGACGGGGCCACGCTTGAATCAACCCCTCCGGAAAGGGCAACGAAGACGCGCGGATGGCGAGAGCTCATGGTGCGCGGAGGTTCTGGATCGCCGCGGCAACGTCATTCGGGCCCACGAAGCCGTAGACGAAGAAGTCGGCCGCGCCGAGCTCTCTCGCCCGTTGCCGGTCGGATTCATCGCCGCGGTGGGAAAAGACGAAAAACGGCATCCGGTGGAGTTGCGGCTGCTGCTTGATTTTTTCAATGAGTTCAAAGCCGTCCAGGTTCGGCATCTTGATGCCGGTGATGAGGTAATCAGCACGGTTTTGCTGCAGCCAGGCCAGGGCCTCGAGCCCGTCATTGCATTCCGCAACGTCAAACCCTTTGGCCCGCAGCGAAACGGCAAACGTAGACCGGATGTGCTGGTCGTCGTCCACGAGGAGAATGCGTCCCGGCGAGTCCATACGTGAGGCCATGGAGCAATGGGTACGGATGGAATCGAACCATCGGCCTCCGTCTTATCAGGACGGCGTTCTACCACTGAACTACGTACCCAAATTTTTAGTGCGGGGTCAGTGACGCGCTCTACTACTGAGCTATGCGCCCGATCACAGCTTCCCATTCTAATTCTAACCTAAATTTGGCAGGCGTTCAAGGTTCCAGCGGTAGTCGCAGGTATGCTATAAGGGTGAGCATGCGGTGGCCTATTGGAAAACTATTGATGTCTCTCCGTATCGGGCGCGGCCAAACGCAACGGGTTATGGCGCCGTCCTCGATTGGATCAACACCGTGGCCCTGCCCAAGGACCGGATTCTGGCGTAATTTCCCGGTTATCAGCGCGGCCCCGTTGGAGCCCAACCAAGGGGCTCGACACCGGCGCGCGCTCGGGGTAGGATGGCAGTATGGAGTCGATGACCATCCCCGATTTTTTCAAACCGCTCCTGTGGTCGTACGATAGTTCGCGGATAGACCCGGCGCGCGACCAGCGTCTCATTATCGTCGCCACGATCAACTATGGGCAGTGGCGGCACTGGCAGTGGCTGGCCCGCGCCTATGGCGCGCAGACGCTGCGGCGCGCCATCGCGGAGATACCGGCGAGTGAATTCCGCCCCCAGGCCTTGAAACTCGCCGCGCTCCTCTTCCGGGTTGGCGCCATGAAGTATGCATCTCGAAGCGCTTACCTCCGACACCAGAGCCCTCTGGCCTCGTCTTAAGGCCTTCCCGGAGTATGTCCTGGCGGGCGGCACGGCCCTCGCACTCCAGATCGGCCATCGCATCTCGGCCGATTTCGATTTCTTCTCCCGGCACGAGATTCCCGCCGCGTTGCTGGCTGCTGTGGAACGTGCGTTTGGGCCCGCCGCGGTTACGATTCTCCTGAACACCCCGGAGCAGCTCACCGTCCTGGTGAAGGGCGTCAAGGTGACGTTTGTCACCTATCGGTTCCCGGCGCTCGACCTTCCGATCGAATTCGAGGGGATCCGCCTCTTGAGCATCCGTGATATTGCCGCCGCCAAGGCCTACGTGCTGGGGCGCCGCGCAACCCTCAAGGATTACGCGGATCTCTATTTCATCATCTCCGAGAAGCACTGCTCGCTCGGAGAAATCATCCGGCTTGCCGGGGAGACGTACGGCGATGCGTTTGATCCGCGGTTGTTCCTCGAGCAGCTGGTGTATCTCAAGGATGTCTCCGCAGAGCCCATGCAATTCCTAAAGCCAGCCGTGAGCAAGGCCGCCATTGAAACGTTTTTCGAGCGGGAGGTTGCGCGCGTAGAGTTGTAATTCGGCTCTCCGTGGCCAACCCCGCTCTCCGCTGGCAACTCGAAAACCTCCGCATGGCCCTCCGCCTCGGCCGGGACCTCGCCCGGCAGGTTGGCGCCGCCCTCAATTGGATCAACACCGTGGCTCTGCCCGAGGACCGGATTTTAGTGGACTTCCCCGGCTACCGGCGCTGTTTTTGTTTTGGGTTCCCCCTGGGCGTTCATCCAGCGGAACAATTGACAGCAGCGT